>NZ_JBVVAK010000083.1:0-36872 GCF_055792825.1 Microvirga sp. GN3 | reverse complement strand
GAGATGCGGTGGCTCCGACTGGTGATCGGGACCAGGCTGGGAGAGGCCGGAGATCGTGCCATTTCCGGCCTCTCCTTTCTCACGAAAACGCTCCCTCGCCAGTGGGGGATCTGGGAGGGAGCGTGGTCTCCGAGGGAGAGAAAGTTGCCGGGCGGAACTTCCGGCGACAGGCGGGATCTTCGGGCTTGAATGCGGCGAATTTGGGCTAGCGCGGCGGCAAGTTGTTTTCAGTATACCCGCTGGCCCCGACGGCACCTTCGGAGCCACTTTTACTGCATAACCGGCGCGGCGTTCCATAAGTCGCTGCGAACACTGTCAGAACACTTCAAAACGCGTTCCATACTAGCGATTATGCCATACTAGCGATTATGCGAAATGGCGCGGCCGGTTTTCGCGCGCGCGCTACCGAGCGAAAGCTCCAATGAAAAAAGGGCCGCGCTGGTCTTGCAACCCTCAATCGCCAGATTGCCGACTGCCGGTCGGCTGCCAACCCGTGCGCTGGGGAATGGCCCATTATCGGCCGGCATCACCTCGATTGCCGGTTCTGCCTTGATCTCCTGATCGCGTGCTAGCGCCCTCCGACAAGGCCCGGCACCCGCCGTTGATACGCTGCTCCCCCACCATGCATTGTCTCTCTCGAGGGCCAGTCTCCGCGAACGCAGGCCCGAGCCCAGCGAGCAAGAACCCAGCAAGTGCGATTCCGTATACCTTGATCATCAGCCTTCTCCGTTGGCGAGGATTGGACTCTGAACCACCTTGCCGACGGAGACTGTGAACTGTGTCACACCGGCGAAATTCTTTATTCTTGTGGAGCCGCACCTGAGAGAGGAGCTCAGCCTCGCGACGAGGCGACGTGCACCGGTTCCATACTGAGGCTTATGCGACAGATTATTGTCCTGGACTATCAAGCCCCTCGACCTGGGCAGACGCGGCCTGAGGCGGCAGGATTGCGCAGCGGGTGAGATAGAGCGCAGCGAAAGTCTGGATGTAAACCATCCCGCACCAATGCCCTCCACCGGTGTCGCCGGTGTCGCCCAGCAGCGCACGATACTGGACGGTGGAATGCGGTACCTCGATCCATTGCTGGTCCAGGAACATGTGCAGATCGCCTGCGATCAACCGATAAAGGGCAGGACGGCAATCCCTGTCGTCGCAACAGCGAGCCCCGTCTGCGTTCGTCAGATGCGAATAGATGTCGTGGGCTTGGGCTGGGTGCAGCAGGCTGATAAGGGCAATGGATACAAGGGCCAATCGTGAAGCCATGTGACGCTCCCGACCCTGAGCGGCGGAGGCGCTGTGTCGAGCACCCAGAGACCGCGAGAGGAAGGCCCAGCCACTGTAATACTCTTCTCTGGATCCCGGTGGTGCCGTGCTTCAGCGCACAAGGCGGGCAGGTTGGCAGCTATCCTCGGTCGTCGCGGAAATTCGCAAGGCGGCCAAGTAGGAGTAAACTATCTCCGATCCTGAGGGAGGGCTCGCCATGCGGTGCCTGCTCCTGCTGCTGGTTGTCCCGTGCTGTGCGTTCTCGGTCTTCGCCACCGAGCGCATTGAGGGTGAGATTGCCTTGTCAGCGCCGCAATGTGACTGTTTGTGGTCCAGACCGACCGCGGCTTCTCGCTGCTACACGAGGATGGCTACTACAGCGTCTTTGAGGGCGACCGGATCAAGGGATCGCTTCATACCTTAGGTTCACACGAGGTTGAGATCGTTGGTGAAGTCACATTGGGTGTGACTGTCGAAGATTGGGGTCTCAAACTGGCGCAGGCAAAGGAGATCTACTACCGTCGCTGTCGACAGTATTGAGTTCCCTACAGGGGTTTATCGGACATTGGTGGCCGGAACACTTCCGCCACATGGGCTTTTAATTCAACCGGCGACGCGAGCGTACCATGAAGCGCTTCAAATCAGCCGCCAGGCGCAATGCTGCCTCTCAGTTCGCGATCAGGTTTCCCACCTCTTTCGCCGGCCCGCAAACACCAATACCGCCAATCATCGCCGGCCCCGCGCACAGGCGTTTCAGGCCTGGGTTGAGGTGACTGGAGTTGCCGCTGATTTCTGATCTGACGGTCCACACCAACCCGACTTATCTCTCATTGCTAAGTTGACGATGCCAGTGGTCGTGCCTTCCATGTCTTAGAAGTGATGTGGCCGACGGTGCTTGCGGCTACTTGCTCTGACTGCGGCGCGACAGCGAAATGGCGTAAACCGAGGACCGGACCGCGAACATGGGGTCGTTCGCCGGGCCAGCGACGCCGTCCGGCAGGTTGACGACTGGATCGAAGGTGGCCGCATCGCAGGTGGCGTTCGGCTCAAGGGCGGTGATCGCGATTGTACCGAGCTTCACCTGCTTGCGGTTCTCCTCGGGCCAAGTGGTCGTCACGTCATCGGTCGGGTCGGTCGCTTCACCCAGGATTGCGACGAGATCGAAGCTGGCGGGCCCCTTGGCAAGGCGTTCCTTCAGCTCGTCCACATAGAAGTTGTCCGGCTTCGCCTTGAGCTCCTCGTCACTTAGTCCGAGCTGGCCGGCCGTGGCGACAGCCTTCAGCTTGGCCAACTTCGCCTCGCCGTGCGCGTTCGTCAGGGTGAAGGCATGCACGGCCCAGTAATCCGCGCTGGCAAAGCTCGCCGGCACCGGGCGGGCATTGAGCCAAGCTGCCTGTCGAACCGTCTCCGGATTGGCGGCCTGGAACGCCCGGATCTTCTCGGCATCAGGCTTTCCGTCCGGGCCCGGACGACGCGCTCTGAGACCCTCGAGTTGCTGTTGCGGCGTTCGGGCTACGAATATCGGAGCGGAGATGAACACGAAGACCATGTCCTCCGAAGGGTCGCCGAAGCGCACGGCAAAGCCCCGCGTCACGGGTTTGGTCTTGTCCGAGATGTTGGGGTTGCCGCCAAACATGGAGAAGCGGGCCGTCACCGGGACGGTATTTGCGAAATGAGGGGCCTTTGATAGGCTCGCAGCCTCGGATGAGGGCGTGAATGAGCCTTTGACGCACATACCCTTGGCTCCGCCGGCGCGAACGTTGGGGGGAGTGCCGGACGCGGCGACCATCGCATTCACGATGGCCTCTGAATCAACCGTCTGGGCGGAAGCAGGAGTGACGGTCACGGAGACTACAAAAGACGCAGCACAAACCTGGATAAGGCGTCTCGACGTCATGTTGATCTCCCTGCTGGTATGTCACCAAGGGAAGAGAAATAATGGTACTCCCATTCCGTCGGCGTGTCCAAGAACCCTGAGCAGATCACCGGTCCAACAGCGGCTGCAGTTTACACAACCAAGACCCGCTGCAGACCTTCATCATAAGCCGCCTCGCTCGGCCTGTGCTTACCGTGTCTCTTGAAGACGAACCGGCGCTATTCGGTCTCCGCGTCAGGCGGTGGATCGTCGGTGAAGCGATAGGCGGCCCACGCGGCTCTGCCCTTTGCGGTGATCCTGTAGCGAACCATCTCCCGGCCATTGGCAGCACAGGTGGCAGCGCGCTCCAGATAGCCTTCCTGCACCAGCCTCTTGGCTTGTGCGTCGGTGCAGCCATAGGGCAAATGATCCGTGCCGTTTGCAGTCTGCGCCAGCGTCCCAAGCAAGAAATAGTCTCGTGCCGTCAACTCGAACGCTTTGCGGCCCAACCCGAGGTCCTCTTACCGAACAACGATCACCGGTTCGTGAAGAGATGATAGCCCGCATCCGGCCATGGAGGCTCTGAACCTTCGCGCTAGGCCCCAGATGAAAAGCGGTAATCACGAAAGCTTGGTGCAACTGGTGAGAGATCTTGGTAGCCGCGTCGCCGCGTCGCCCGCGCAAGCTCATTCCCTAAACAGCCTTATCCGAAATGTGCGTTACACCTGAGGCGCTGGATCGAAGCAGCTATCATCTTGGATATCGTGAAAGCTGATGCGGACTTTGCCGATGTGCTGAGCTGGATCAGCCGCGGCCCCGAGGCCCACCAGCGGGTTCATCTCATCCATGAGGCATTCTTCAGCACTGTCGGCCAGTCTGAGCCGCACTTGGCGGTGCCGCACCCGAGCTTCGAAGTCGTTGAGCAGGAACAGGGTCTCCGGGTCCACGTCGACGTCGATGCGGCCATAGCAATGGCCATCGGCACCGGTGACGATCTGAATACCCGCGAGCAGGCGATAGAACTCTGCCGGCCATTCAACGATGGGGTTCTGGCTCAGTGGCATCGGCGGCCCTGGTGCTTGGATGATCCTTCAAAGCTTCAACACTCTAAGCGATGGTCCTGCTTGGCGGTTCCAACCAACAAGGCGTATACGGAAATCACTGATGGGACCTTCCCAACGCTCCTTGTAGTGTTGGTATCTGCATGGATCTCTCCATCGTTGAGGCCGAGCCCATGGTGCATGTCTATCGTACCTCGGTTGGTCCAGAGTTGCAGAGCCATAGGAGCACCCAAGGGCCGCCCAGGAGGATCAGTGCCATCACTGCCAGGACTGTTAGAGCCACAGCCTCTTCTGCAGCCATTCGCCCCTCCTCCGGCTGACACCGGCGATCCGGAATCATCTATTATCAGCGATGATGCGGGATGCGCTGCCGCTTCAGTACGGTTCAGAAGAACTACCTCTCACAATTCTCGATAGCTGCGCCGCGGTCGCGTCGGCATGGATCTCGACCATCTCCTGCCCGTTGGTGCCGATCCGGCCCCAATTGCGCACAAGGCGCACGGTTCCAAACAGATCCCGCTCGATCATGAGGCTGTAGAAGCGCCGGATCCCCTGCCCCGGGTCGATCCGGTGCAGCACCAGGTGGTGCTTTATCGGGGATCGCAGGTCGTCAGGCATTCTGTCGTGCCGAGCGTAGTCCTGGAAGGGTATCCCTGAAGGGTTCTATACCCCAGGAGGTGATTGGAAGATGATCGCCTCATCCTGGTTATGTTTGTCCTGAGTTCGATCAATGAGTAGAGCACCTAGCAGGTGTGCGATGCAGTTGAGCGATCCTTTTCCGATTGAGCGCCTTCCCAAGCTGGTTCAACAGGCTATCCAGATTGAGCTCCAGGGGCGTCTCCCCACAGTCCAGGACATCGTCCAGGCTCTCGAGACCCAGTGGCTGACGCTTCCTGGCATGGGCCCCACGAGACTGGCGCGGTTGCGGGCATTGGCGGAGGGCATGTGTGACCGGGATCAGCCGTCTGCCCTGACCACAATGACGGTGGCTGAGTTGTTGACCCGGTATGATCGACTGACGATCCGGCAGGATGGGCTGCAGACGAAGCCGAGGGAGATCCAGGACGACCTTTGGACGACCAAGGTCGAACTCTGGACGAGAGGGATCGTCCCTCACGCCGAGTGAGGGGCTGTCTTGCCCGTTCTTCAGGCACGATAGACACGCGGCAGCGGTCGCCAGCCGACGATGTGCTGGTCAAAGTAGGTGTGGGTGCCGTATCGCGCCCCAAAGACGTGCCAGTGGCTCAGGCCCGTTATGTCGTCCCCTTCCCAGACGCCGACCATCACCGGATAGGTCGGCGGCGCCTCCTCGTCCTCAATCCAGAGGATCACAGGGGCTCCATCCCGCGGTGCCAGTCTGACTGGGTACTAGTCTTCCATGATGGCTCTTTCTCGGTTCAAGATCCTTGCTCTGCCTTTCCTGTCAAATGTCCTTGGCCGTGTTGCCACCGAGGTCCAGAGACTTTGCCCGCGCCTTGACCCATGAATACATCGAGTCCACGCTCCATGGCGGAGGCTGTCAGCCTCTCATCAGCCTCATAGGTCTGGCGGAAGGCTTCCCGAACCTTTGCAATCTCGTTCTTGATGTAGGCTGGCCGGTTATCGAGCAGCACTTCGAGAGCTCTCTGCGCAATCGCCTCCACGATCCTCCGGATCCGAGCGGCCTGTTGTTTTCGGTCAATTTCGGCCCCTCGTCTTGGTGCTGCCGATCCTGCTAGACGCCCTCGGCTTTGCCGATAGTTCGTCTTCAGTTTTCCAAGGCATCTTTAGAGGGCCACCAAGACGATTGGTGCAATTATAGAGTGGAGGTAGGGTCATCGGACGCCATGACCTAACGCGTGATCTTCTGTGATCCCGCGTGATTGCGCCGGTTACAAGGGTTACAAAGCCGTGTAACTGCTAAGTGCCTGATTTTATTGCAGTTACAGCGGTTACACGGATTACACACCAAAAACAGCCAGCCCGAGCCAGCTTGGCCTCCTGCCCGCACTCGCGGAGGGCTGGAAATGCGACCGTAGTTCATGGTGTCGCTAAGGCCAGTCATGTCGGCGGACCCGCAATTCCTGAAGGGTCAGGTTCTCTGCTGGGAACGTCAGATCAATATCCGGGTACATGCGCTCAAACTGTTCGATCCAGTCCCGCCCCCGCATGCTCCCCGGAGATGGCCGAGACTGTGGATATGGGCGGTACAGCTTGGTCTCATCACCATCCAAAACAACGTTAATTCCTTCTATGCGTCGGATTTCTGCCTCAAGCCCCTTCAGGTCACGCATCATTTCCTCTCACTAACTGCGAACCTGATTTTCCAAGCCGCTACGAGCTTTGCAACCTACTGCAACGCAACACGGCTGTATCTGAATTTTCCGAGGCTTTACGCTCGTGACTCCCTTGCGACCTTTAATAGCGCTTGGGCGAAACCCATGGCCACGTCAGCCATGATAGTCTCTGCCTCGTCCTCCGCATTGCGGACCCCCATCCGCTTTAGTGAACCAAGCAGATCCAAGCGCATCCTTTTCATCTCGCGTTCCAGCTTCGGTCCGGCTACCCAGTCACGTTCATCGATGGTCTGAGTAAGAGCCTCCAAGACAACTTCCCTTATCCGGTTGCCGTCCTGCATGTCGAAAGCTGTGAGCTGTAGCCTCTTCTTCATGGTTGTCTTGCCCCTGCGAATCTCGCCACCGATCCTAGTTGAGGACCTACACGCTCTGAAACTCTAGGCAACACCCGGCAACATCCATCACACCTGTCACACCTGTCACAAAGCTCGTGTGATGCGCTAAGTCATTGAAATATAAGGCCATCACACCTGTCACACCCATCACACCTCAAAAACAGCCGAGGCAAAGTCGGGGTGATGGCGGATCAAACCAGGCGGATAGGAGAGTAGGGCGGCGCTCCCGCAGTGCCCTGCTCTGTTCATTAATGGGGTGCTATGATGCAACTCGCTCGTATTGAGAGAACAACTCGCCGTCTTCCCCAAACGGTCCGAAATACAAATCCAGATCGAGAGCTTTATTAGCTTTCTTTTGCAGCCACTCGGACAGTTGGCGGGGCAAGCTCATTCTCGCGCGCTTCCCGAGATTACGGATAAAACCCTTGGGGCGCGGAGGCATGCTGAACACAAGTGCGATTTCCATCCCGTCCCGATGCTCATCGTTATATTCGATAAGCCTTCTCCCCCAGAGCTTGCCTCCAAGTGCAGCGACAATCTCAGTGATGGGCTGTTGAGGGTAGTTCCCCATATCGGGGCGGTATAAATACGAAACGAGAATGGCCCAGTGATCATCCGGCCAGTCCTCAGGGTCGGGATCTTCCGCCTGTGCCTTCAAAATCGCTGCGTACTCAGCATCGACTTCTTCTTGGCTCATCCCAGGCTCGCCGTCTGGGAATTCCTCATCAAGCCGCTCGAACTCCCGCTTCATATCTTCGAGGCGTTTGGCAGCTCGTTCATTCTCTTGGTCGAGGAGCGAGAGGTAAAGCGCGCGTTCTTTCTGCCATTGATCTTTGAGGCTCTGCATCATTCCACTCTCGGCTAAACACTGACGCTAATTCGGATTTGCTGGCAATTGAGATTGGGCGAATCCCGACGCGCTTATAAATCCTCGTAGCGCTATTGTCTCATGGTCCATGCAATGTCTTCGAGGACCGCTCCGGCTTGGAACTCGTCAGGGTACTCCTCAACCTTCTCTTGGCCTCTCGCCCTGCTTCCCCTCTTTCGGCCGTCTGGGCCCGACTCCCTTCCGCTGAGGTAGGGGAACGCTCCTGATGTAGGACGATGCTATGTCGGCTATCATTCCCTTGCCTGGAGATGCGGCTATCCCTGGTGTTGGGGTTCAAGCGTGGACAGGTCAGCCTAGCGTGTGTCGAGAGGCTGATAGGCGGCACATTGGGCCAAGTTTCCTTGGATTATTCCGAGCTGTTCAGCCAGTCGTGACCTAGTTCGTCGTCAAACCAATGCTCAACATCGGCTCGGACTGATGTGGCGCTCCGGAATTCTAAGTACGGCGAATAGTCTTGCTGGAGCCACGAGTAAAAGGCCGAGAAGCTCGGCGCCTCGCGTTGCCCTTGCGTTACTCCGTTGAGCTCGGCCCATTCTTGGACGAGCCGACGAATTACGGTCTCGCTCTCTGCCCTTGTCATCGATCTCTCCTCACGCGCCCTACAAAAAAGCTCCCTCGCCGGAGGCCGGGAGGGAGCAGGGTTCTTGGGAGCTCCTCACGAAGGGGGAAGTTCCTTAGCCTACGCCAATGGCCCAGCAACGCTATCAACTAGATTAAATAGGCGGGAACGAAGCACGGTGGGCGGCATTAACCCGGCTCAAGGTCCCCCTCCCTTGAGGCCTCAAGCCCTTCACGCCCCCAGCCGTGAGGGGCTTTTTCCTATGGCTATGCTGAAACTCCTTTCGCCTCTCTCAGTTGCTTTGTTGAAGGCGTCCATCTCGCCTTCATTTTGTGGGGGCAGGAGGCCTCCTCACCGACAGGCAAAGGCGGGCGGGGAGGCCTTTCCCTTGCCTGGTGCCATGACAAAAGCATTCATCAGTATTCATGCGACCGCCGGGGGTGCGCCGAAGGCCCGTATTATTGAATAGCCAGCGTGGCGTTCCATAAGCCTACACGACGACCTTACGGACACTTCACATCGCGTTCCATACCGGGTGTTATGCGAAATCGCGCGGCGTTGAATCCTCACATGTGCGCGAGCACCTTCTAGGGGATGCAGCCACGAAAAAGGGCCGCGCCCAGCCTTTGACTGTGTTCGCGGCCCTTCGATCCGTATTGCCCCTACGGACACCTTTGTGTAATTGACCTCTCTGGTATTTACAATAAGTATATAAACTTACTTAAGGAAATAAGACAAAATACTGCATTATACCTTAATCTATGATAATATTTAGCCAGAATGTGGCAAGCATCATCTTAGTCGATGACATTCAATAGGCTTCATTTTTGCCTGCATAGTGCCGCAATTACGCGCTCTGATTTCATCAGCAAGCTTATTTTCTCAGTTGCTTCCTTCTTCTACTTGCGCCTCGAAAGGGCAATCCTGCAAAGCGCATTTATGCTCTCCACGCCTAGTTCGCTGACTACGTGCGTGGCCTGCTGACCCGCACGTACCCAAGGCTGACATAGCTTAAGAAGATATTTTTGAATTTAAGGAGGATTGATAGATTTTATGAAAATAATCGCAGATTGCGTAATAACGAGTCAAAGATCTAGATCCGCCTTAATGAGGACACATATTTGGAAAATACATGAAATTACCGACCTTTTATTTGCCCCTACGGGTCGGACCTTAGAGCGCCCCCACAGAGCGGGCGCTTTCTTTTTGCTGCGGCCGAAATCTAGGGTGAGCAGCCTCACAGATCCCGATACCCCCTCTTCCGCTTGGCCTGGGCGAGCGCCTGGAGCGCCGCCCCGGCCTCGATCTCGTCAGCATGGATCTCCACCAACTCCTGCCCATTCGTGCCGATCCGCCCCCAATTCCTTACCAGCCGGATTGTCCCAAAAAGGTCTCGCTCGATCATGAGCGAGTAAAAGCGCCGGATGCCCCGCTCCGGGTCGAGCCTGTGCAGGACAAGATGGTGCTTGATTGGGGATCGCAGCTTGTCAGGCATTCAGCCAGTTCTACGCAGGGAGCCGCTTGATGAAGCAAATCGGGGACGGCTCAGTCAGCCGCTCAAAGCCATAGCGAAGGGCAACCGATTGAAGGTGCTCGTTATGAACCTGCTCCAGGAAGATGCCCTTGAATCCCCGCCGGGGCAGCTCGCGCTCGAGGTAGGACATCAGCGATCGAAAGGCGCCCTTGCCATACATAGTACCCTTGACCTCCGCAGCGTCTGTCCCTGCCGAGAGGGAATTGGCCCTCTTACGGGCGTTGTCCTCTCGGATGGCCTCAATAAGGGAGCCGTCCAAGCCGATTTTGATGAGGGGGAAGAAGTCTGGATAGTCATGCGCGGTCCGCACATAGATCTTCATGAAGACTTCTGAACGCTCATAGCCCTCAACATCGAACAGAACGTCCGTACCCGTGAACACCTTCCCCGGCGTCAGGTAATCCCAGAACTCCGGAAGCGGCATCAATTTCAGGTGGGTCGGAAGCTCGTCATATTCATCGTATGAAGAAGCCAAGCCACTGTTATAACTCATGTATTTTGGAATGCGGGCACAAGCATCAGCGAAGACTTCGACCTCTTCATCGGACATGATTTTCCTTTCAGAACTGTAGGGGTGAATCGCTCGTCTTGGCTGGACGTATTTGTCTGCTGCCTCAAATCGATAGCTGTGGCGAGGTGTTGCTGCCTTTCACATGAAATCACATGAAACCATGTGAAAGCCTTTCACAGGCAATACCGCTGCGTCATCGCGGGTATTGCTCCGGCCTGGTGGACAGGTAGTGCTGAGATTGTGCTACATAAATCATCGCCTGACTGTGATAAGCCCGCTCGTCTGTTGGAATACCCATCCCCGTAGGAAGCGACAGCTCTCGGTTGCCTTCCTGAAGTTTGCTCGCGCCCGGCCGAATTCACACCCATGACCCTTTCCGGCCGCCCTCCAACCGCCAGAATCCAGTTCTGGGACACTGGATCAAGGGGCGCAACTCGCAGCATAGACCGATGATACAGTGTGGCGTCAGAATTGCTGGCAGGCGCCACCGCTCTGGCCTACAAGCTGGCCGAGAAATGCAATCAATTGAAGGAACGGCTGCAAGTTTGAGGCGTAGTCAAGGGGAAGGTGGGGGTGCCAAGCAAACAGGAAGCTGCATCATGGCCTCGGTAGTTTCAAGACGAAGGAACTGCACGTTCCTTTTGACCTCACTTGCAACTGCCACTTTCGGCTGCTCTGCACAGGCGCAGCCGAACCTGCCCGATCTAACCGTTCAGATAGACGCGCCGAGAAGCGTGACGGTAAATCAGGGTCAGGGCTACGAAGTCCAACTGATTGTTGCCAATACCCAGCCGCCTGCGACGCCTCCCACCCAGCCCGCTGCCGATCCGAGCATACGGCCTCCGCCCGGTATCACATCCGGCCGGCCAAGTCCCGGGGGAGCGACCATCAGCACCGGCGGCGCCGACGTGCAGCAGGTTGATTTGGTGTTCGGCTCAGTTGTTGGTTCTGGGTTCCGGCGCGTTTCGTTACAAGCGCAGCCGTCTATCCAGGTGACCTGCGCTCTGCCAGCCCCAACGGAGTCGTTCGAGACGTGCACCCTTGGTCCGTTAACGAAGGGCGGCAAGTGGACAATCACGATGATTCTTACACCCCCCCTTTCGAGTACAGGTGCCTACGTACCTGGGAGCTACACCCTCCCCTACTCAGCCACCATCGATCTTTCCAGGAGCGTTACGGAACGCAATGAGTGGAACAACGGCGACACGCAGACTGTGCAAGTAGTCGTGCCCTGAACGCGACGTATTGTTACCCGACAAAACTTCGGACAGACTGTGAAGCCCAGGCCAACGGGCCAGCTTATGGCGCTGCATGCTCTCTAGGGTGGACGAGATGAAGGTCAGCATGCCTCCCCACTCCAGTGAATTAGAGATGCCTAATATCTGACGGGTGGTTCATGCTGACGTTGTGCTACATTAATTAGTGTTGCTTCGGGTTGTTTGATGTCCCGTTGCGGGCGAGGCCTTTCCCAGTACGTCCCTCCATGGTTCCAACGCCGGATCAGCTTCAGAATAGGCTGATAATGTTAGTAGGCTAGCAGCGCCGCCGCGTCAGATTTCGAAGAAGGGTTTAAGGCATGCACGAAGATGATTGGAGGGGCAGCGATGGCCAGAATGTCTTTGAAATGTTCGTTGCCAACGGCGGGCCGGGGTTCTGGATACGTCGGACCACCTGGGGCGGGACCCTGGCACGCATCATCCGCGTTGGGGTGTTTACGAAGCCTGCCCCTTACTTCGGCAATCCGTCGGTCCTCATGGATGTGTACGGGCTTGAGGGTGGTCTGAAGGAAGGCCTTGCGATGGTTCCGGTCCCCGGCACCTACAAGACTTGGCGAAAAATTGAAGCGCCGCCATGGGCGGAGCAGGTGAGGTTGCGACCGCTCGACGATCCCGCAATCGACGTAGCACTGGCGGCCCTCGACCGACGCCGTGGCAAGGGAGGCCGCAAAACGCCGCACACGGAAACCGCGCCAGAAGTGGTACGAATCCCCCTTTCGGTCCCATACGCCCGCAAGGACGAAGCTAAGGGCATCGGGGCACGCTGGTCTCCGACGGAAAAGAGTTGGTGGCTGTCAGCGGAGGATAGCTCGGCACTGTCGCAGGCGCGGGCTCTCGGTTTTCTTGATGTATAAATGCGCTGTAGCTCCCAAGAGTCTTTCCCGGTTATCTGGAATTGCTGATAAACCTCCACGACACGCTGGCCGGCCGCGCCCCTAGTCGCCTCAACGCTGGTAGGCCTGCCATAGCGTGGGCCAGGGAGCGAAATGGTCATTGACCATTGCCACTGTCCCGTCTGAGGACCGCCCTCGATAAGGTGCACGTTCCCTATGGTCTCGTCGCCCTCGATCATGTGAAAGCGAGGAAAGCGCACCTCGGGATCGAAGGCCATGAAGGACGTGTCATCATAGCCGCCGTCCGGGTACACGTCCGCGGTCTTCATCCAGTAGATCGACATTTCGGCTCTCGTCTCGCTCTGTCCATCCCATCAAACGCTTCAGCTCAGCGCTCTCAGGATGAGCGGTTCTTCCCTGTGGGGCGGTTTCGGTAGATCTGCTGCATCTTCTGAGAGCTCTCCTCGCGGGCATTGCTGGCGAGTTCCTTTTGCACCTCGTCAAGGCGCCCGTGCTTTCGACCACACTGGGCGCACCGCACAATGCCTGCAGCTTCGATCTTGGGCGGTAGACTGGCTTGCCCAGCCCCGCATTTCGGACACGAGTAAGCAAAAGTGATGGGTGTCGTCACAGGTTGGTCGCCCTCTCCTCTTTCGCGGCTTTAGGATCTGGCTCACATGCAACGGGTAAAAACTGCCGGCTTCTCGTTCGGGACACTTCCGACGAGTGAACGATCCACCAAGCGGCCATTGAGGAGTTGAAGGTGAACCCGCACGGTAGCAGCCTCTACACCGCGCGTGCATGCTCCAGTTCCACGCCATCCATCAGAAGTACGCTGAAGGGCACCCTCTAGGTGACAGATGCCAGTGCCCGCAAGGATGTTCTTGGAAGCCACCACGAGTCGTTTCAAGTTGTTCGGGTCGTTACAGGCTGTGCCGGGCTGGACCCATTCCCCAAAAGGGGTCGCTGTTGCGGGAATGGCTTGATCTCCTCCGATGCTCTCTTCAACTTTGCTGTCCCACACATCGTCTGCTGGAAGTCCATGTGCGACCTTGAAGTCTGTCAGGGCTGAGCGTGAGGCCATGCCCCAGATGCCATCTCCCTGCTTTCGGTAGTAGTTGAGCTGGAAGAGGCGCTCCTGGATCTTCAAGGCGTCGCTTGGATTAAGAGGGTGCAGAGAAACGCCTTGCGGGGGTGGGAATGGCGTGTAGAGACCTGCCGAGCCCTGTTCAGGATCGGGCGGCACATAGGTCACAGGGGCAAACTGATATCGATCATCAAACACCGCGAGCTGTGTTCTAAGATCCCATCTATCATCTTGGGGAAGGCGGTTTTGGATCTTGAAATCTCGAAGGGCAATCCGGGACCTTTGTCCCCAAATGCCATCAACAATTCCTCGGAAGTATCCACGCTCCTGAAGACGTCTTTGGACCTGCGCCGCGCCTTCCAAGTTAGCAAGGTTAAGAACCTGAGGCTGCATGACAGGATCGTCGGGCCGCCATTTTGGGTTCATTGATGGCGCCGGAGCAGGTGGGAGAGCTACGGTTTTCGTTTCTGGTGCTGGGCGCGGAGCGGGTCTCTGCGGGTTGAGGGTAGATATACCCGGATCATAGTATGCCGCATCTGGATCAGCAGGCGCTAATGGCTTCGCGAGTTCTGGTCTGATATCCGCTTCTTTGGTGTCTGACTTAATCTCAAACCTCTTCACCGATATTCCAAGAGCTTCCGCCTTTTCAAACGTGAGCAATTCGGCGTCATCCGGAGCGGCTTTGGTAATGAAAAAGACCGCATCGTCAGCCAGTCCGAGTGAGTTGAGATAGGCACCCACAAGGGCATTTCCGGGTCCCGTTTCTTCTTTCCTGCCATTTCTCAGCATCCAAGCTGCATGGAATGCAATACGGGCTTCGGGCCCAGCCCATCTAGTCTTTCCACCTAGCCAAGCTAAAGCGCATGCTGACGCACAGAACATTTTGTCAGGGACAACAGTGTCGAAGCCCTTGAGACGGATTGCGCGACCTATCTCAAGCCCTGCCATCAAGTTTCCGCCCTCGCTGTTGAACATGACAGCAGCTTCTTTGAGGAGGAACACCTTTTGTTTGAAAATGTCGTCATCGCCATGCTGAAGTTCACCGCCGATGGTGACAAGAGTGAAGTCTTTGTTCGGGATGACTTCAATCTTTGCGGCCAGAGCAGGCGACCACGCAGGAGGAAGCAATAAGAGAAAAGCTAATCCTCTAAGCTTCTTCATACCAAATGCCCCACAGCAAATCCCCGAACCAAAGTAGGTGCAATTCGGCTCGAACGCTATTCAACATTTGGCAGGTTCACGTTGTGCTTAGAGGCTAATCCGCCCAATTGTCATGGGCAACGGCCAACGTCCGCAAAGCAATCTCACCGGCTATTTTTCCAAGCTCCAAGCCTTCCGGTGTTGGCTCGAATGACTCCAGCGGAAAGAATCCGTCATGTCCGCCAAGCAGCACAAGCGTTAAATGGGCATTATCCTTACCCTGCTCCTGCACGAGGGAGAGCATCAGCCCACCAATTTCACCGAAAGCATGCTTCTCATCAAAGTGGAGCGTCTGCGTCTCTACCCGCTGCGGGAACTGAATGACCTCTGCCATCTCTATATGTGCCCGCCTATATCATGGAGTTCTGCTCCTCCAAGCCAATGCCGAGCTTCCTCAAGGCTGCCGAACATATGTTCTGCCTCTATAAAGGGAGCAGGCCTTTCTGCTGGAGGCAGGTCAACCAAAAGCTCTGCTGTCCATGTAGCGTCATCTGTTCGACCGCTCTGGACCAAGCTGGCGATAATCACTTCATTGAGCAGCACGTCATAGCTGCCAGGCGCAAGCCGAGAAAGCGTGTAGGTCATTCTATGCCTCGCCTCTCTTCTTGCGGGTACGGATTGCAGGTGGCGGGTCGCGCCTGAGCTTCAAGCCAGGAAGATTGCCGTTCTCAGGCAGGAAAATCACACCCTCTTCTTCAAGGCACTTCTGGAGGCTATGCAGCGTCATAGCCTGAGCATTGAGTGGCCCATCCAGTCGCTCCAACCGTTTGATTGTCTCGATAGATACGCCTGACAGCTCGGCCAGCTCCCCCTGCTCCATCTTGAGCATGGCGCGGGCGGCTCTTAGCTGCTCTCCCGTTATCATTTTACCCCCTAACGTGCAAAAACTTACTTGTTGAGTGTTGACACCCTATCGGGCCAGTGCTTACATGATAAGTGCAATCAACGACACGTCAACGGGTAATAACATGGCCCTCCACCGGAAAATCGACTGGACCGCTGCGATGCGTGACATGCGCAATGACCGCGCCAAGCCTGTTGCTGGTTTCCTTGCCGCCCGCTCCCTCGAAATCGCCCGCCTGGATCGGATCGCCAAGGAAGCTGCTTCCGTCCCCTTCGTCTCCGGCGCCACGTTCGATCGCTCAGCCATCATGAAAGCCGCTATCGCTCAGGCCCACTTCCAGAAGGCCAAGGGCTCCAAGGCTCCCTGGTCCCAGCTCGTGGGCTTCGCTCTCAAGAACGTCTGGCGCAACGCCAAAGCCCAGCGCGCTTTCGCCGCTCATTAATCAACAACATCCCTAAGGAGACGATCCATGTCCGCCTCTCACCTTCGTCTTGTGGCCGTTGATGGTGCCCAAATCGCCCCTGCCCCTCGCCGTCCTCGTGGCTGGAATGTCCGCCGTGAGCGTGAAACCCGCCTTGCCATCATCAAGGAGCACCTGGGCCACATCACGCAATCGCTGAACCGTCTCAAGACGCTCACGAATGAGCTGGAAGACAGCCTCGGCATCTCCTTGCCGGATGATTTCGTGTGGCCGCGTCCGGACGCTCTCAGCGGCCCGCCTAACACCTCAGCTTGAACCACCCCTACAGCTCCAAACCGCTACAGCATCGAGGACGCGCCACGACAGCCAACTCTATCTCCAGTTTTGCGCAGATAGTCCTACAATGCGGACTATTTGCCGCAGGCGGCTACTTTTGTGGCGCGGAACAGGAAAGGACCCCTAGCGCTTAACCGTAGTGACCAGGTGCAGCCGGGGGGGACATGACTGAGGATGAAGTTGAGGCTGTTGCTGCCGCGCTTGCAAAAGCTAGCGGCCTCTCCTGGCATTCGGGGAAAGAGCACGGTCCTCTGAAACTCGTCATGGATCGTTATCGCGACCGTGCCCGACTCGCCATTGCTACTCTTGAACGTGTCCAGGCAGCCAAGCAGGGGACCTCTCCCGATTTAAGTCAGAGCGAGCAGCCCGGACTAAACGCAGAAGGCAATACGGAGCCCATTTCAGGCGATGTCATCTCAGTCGGCAGCTTGGTCTTATATCATCCTCCAGGAGACAAAAGAGCCTATCCTTGTCGGGTTAAGAGGATCGATGGGAACCGTGTGTACCTTGTCCCTGAAATCCCAACCTGCACAGGCTGGGTGGATCTTGAAAGCTCCTCCTCTCCGGCAATTCAGTGAGGGGTCTCAATCGTGACCACTTTTACCAATGGTAAGCAGGCGCCTGTTGAAGGCCTCGTTGAAGTTGACCTATCGATCTGTTCATCAGACGTATCCTCGTCAGGCCTCTCGGTGTCTGCGCGCTACTACTTCAATCTCACCAATGGCGCTGTCATGATCCGGGACGAAGAGGGCACCGAGGCATCCAGTCTCCAAGCCGCCGTGGTCTCCGCCATGGAAGCCGTCGAGGAGCTTCGCCTCCAAGATCCCTCGAACTCGAATGAGTGGCAGGGATGGAGGCTTGAGATTGTCGATACCTCAGGCCAGGCGGTGCACGCAATTCCGCTTGATGCTCTCTCTCATCATTAGTGAACATCCGACGAGCACCATCAAAGACAGAACCCCGTTCGGCTCTACCCGGGGCAGGTTTCTTCTTGCGCTAACCATTGGTTCACCAATCGGTCGCAGTCTTGCCTAGTACACCGGCTCTGTCTGCTGGCACCAACATACGATTCGCGCCACCTCTGTGAGAGGTGAATCATAGCTCCATCTGAGCACTACTCGCGAGCGAATGTGACCAGCGTAACTTGGACGCGCACACGGATAGGCTCATGGCTTTGATTGGCTACGCCCGCATCTCGACAGCCGACCAGTCTTTAGATCCACAAATTGCAGAACTGCGAGCTGCTGGATGCGAGCGGATCTTCGAAGAACAGATATCGGGTGGAAGCCACAATCGGCCGGTACTAGCGGAAGCAATAGCTAGTCTGAACAATGGAGATACGCTTCTCGTTCTTCGCATTGACCGATTAGCTCGCTCGCTGACCAATCTGCTTGACATCATTGATGGCATCCACAATCGCGGGGCGTTCTTCCGGTCGCTCCGCGACCCTATCGACTCTGCAACACCTTCGGGGAAGTTCAGTTTGCAGGTTCTGGGTGCTGCTGCTGAATTTGAACGGGCTCTCGTTAGGGAAAGAACAGTAGAAGGAATTCAAGCGGCCAAAGCCAGAGGACGCAAACCCGGCAACCCCGGGATGATCGCGCGAGATCCTGATGCAATTCGTAAAGTGTCTGAGGCAAGAGGCGCGGTCTACATGAGACAGCTTGAGGCGACATCTCATGTCTGGCTGCCAATCGTCCAGCGAATGCGCCCCATCCACACCTGGGAGACCGTAGTAGCAGCTATCAAAGCAGAGACGAGCGACCAAACATGGGGCGTGGCACGGTTGCGCCGTGCCGTTTCCCGGTTCGTCTCAGAAGGAAGAGCAGACCCCGCTCTTCTCATCCCGGCAAAAAGGCAATCTCCCGTTGATCCAGAGGCACTTCCAATCATCGCGGCTATAGCTCGTGCGAATACCAATATCTCAGCCCGGAAGATTGCGACAAAGCTGGTAGCGATGCAGGTGCCTAGACCAAGGGGTGGCATCAGCTGGGGCCCGGGTTCGGTTACCCGTCTCCTTGATAGAGCCCGGGAGCATGGGATGATCCCGGTATGGGAGCCGATAGAAACCGCCCCGAGAGATGGGCGGTTTCTAGAACTGAGACGGGAACTTGACGGGATTATCTATGCAGAAGGGCGCGGCTTTTGGGGCAAGCGCAAGAATGCGCCGATTGGAGAGAAACAGGAATCGTGGGTACAAGAGGATGCAAGGTACTTTTTCCCGAAACCAACGCACTGGATGCCTCTGATCCCATCCAGGTTGACTGCCCAATCATCGGATGGCGCCACTGAGGTTCAAGCTCGGCTTCTCTAGCGGCTTACCTGATTCTGCTTCAGGCCATCTCGGGGCAAGCGAAGAAATTGAACCCTCGATTCGCACGTTGGCAGGGTTGTGTCTAATCCCTGAGCTATAGCGAATGTCATCATTTTTCCGGTTGGGCGGGAAAGGCTCCAACCTGCGAAACTGCTTCGCCTGCTTACCTATTGCTTACCTGCGCTCAGGGCGGAGAAGAAAGCGGGACAGCTAAGCCATTGAAAAGAATGGCGCACCCGACACGATTCGAACGTGTGACCTTTGCCTTCGGAGGGCAACGCTCTATCCAGCTGAGCTACGGGTGCTTTGAGGCGGTGGGCCTTAAACCTTCCCTACCCGATTACGGTCTTGAGGGCAACCTCCGACGGCGAGGTGGCTGCAGCCGTCCTGGCGGGCGGACGGCCGCAATTGATTCCTTTCGATCTTCCTCCCGGAGGCGGGACGTGGCCCATGTATTCGGGAGGGATTGCCCTGGACGGCCCTAGCGCATCGTGCGGACCCAGAGGGCCGCGCCCGACGATGCGCCACTTAAGGGATTGAGCATCGGATCGATCCCAAAAGTGGACTCCACTTTTGGGATCGATGCTCTAGGCCTCGTCGGTCGCGGCCCGCTGCCGCGACACGTAGCCGATGGCAAGCACCAGGGCGGCTCCGACGATGGCCATGGGAATTTCCGCCTTGTGGCCGAGGTCCTGGCCGAGTTGGCCGATCAACCAGGGATCGGAGATCAGCATCTCGCCGGCGACCCACCCCAGAAGGGCCGCGCCGGCCCAGACAAGAAGGGGCAACCGGTCCAGGAGCGCCATGATGAGGGCAGCGCCGGCCACGATGAGCGGGATGGAAATGGCGAGGCCGATGGCGAGCAGAGCAGTGGAATCCTGCGCCACCGCGGCAATCGCCAGGACATTGTCGAGACTCATGACCGCATCGGCGACCACGACGGTCCAGACCGCATGCCAGAGGCGGTCGGTTTCCTTCACGCCGCCTTCTTCATCGTCGCCGCTCAGAAGCTTCACGGCGATCCAGAGCAGGAGAAGGCCGCCGACGATTTCCAGGAACGGCGTCGCAAGAAGTGCTGCGACGAGAACTGTGAAGATGATCCGCAGACCAACCGCGACGCCGGCGCCGAGGATCATGCCGATGCGGCGTTTGTCTTCCGGCAGACCGCGGCAGGCGAGTGCAATGACGACGGCATTGTCTCCGGACAGGATGACGTTGATCCAGATGATGCCGAGGAGTTTGAGAGCTTGAGGGAGGAGAGCTTCCATGATGGGGAACTTGATTGACGTTCGAGACAGCCAGTGACCGCGGCTCGCATGCAGACCGGCACGGGCCGTGTGCAATGGCGAGCGCAGCGGTTCAAAGCCGTTCGCGAGAAACAAAAGAGGCGCCGCTTACCGGGCGCGCGATACTATCGACCGGAAGCGACCCAAGTCGTTCTTCCGGCGAGGCTGGACTGAGTTCAGAGACCTGGAGGCCCCGTCGCGCGCAGAGATCCAAGGGGATTGGAGTGGACCGGCTTCCGAAGACCGTCGCGGGCACCTTGCCCGGCGACGCTCGACAGCGAACGGCAAGAGATGCCCGATGAAATGAGGGCGTCAGGACTGCCCTCCCCGTCACTCCATTCATCCGGACAGGTCTCTCGGTCCGTCTCCTCTCCCTCCGTCAGCAGCAGGGTTTCTTCAAGCTGACTGAGGAAAGAGGTTTCGGAATTCGCATGATCGATGGCCGGGAGCCAAGCCAGAAAGATCAGCCCGAGCAACACCTGCACGACGGAAAGAAAGATGCGGGGTCGGACCGATGCTCTGTTCATCTGAGCGAAGGATGCTCCAAGGCTAAAAACCTCACTCTCCCTAACCCGACCGGAGGCTTGAGAGCAACCTGAGCAGGAGCATGCGAGATCAGCATCGTTACGGCAGCTCTGCCGCATAGATCTTAATAGACATTGTACGGGCGGCAGATCGTGCCGCACCATTCCGTCCGGGCGACTCGCTCAAGCTTGCTTTCCACGGGAGAGCTCAATGCCAGCCCAGAATGATCACGTTTCCATTCTCCGCGAAGCCTATACCCAATGGGTCGACAGCAGAGGCAGCGACTGCGAATGCTGGATGAACATCATTGCCGATGATGTCTCCCTCGGCTCGCTGGCAGACGGTTCGCCGGAAGTCCCCTTTACGGCACGCCGGGATAACAGGTCCGGAGTCCGTGCCTATCTCGAGGATCTCATGCGCGACTGGGAGATGATCTCTCACGCCATGGATGAGTTCATCGCCCAGGACGACCGCGTGGCCGTGGTCGGGCGGGCCATCTGGCGCCACAAGGGAACGGGCAAGGTTGCAGACACACGAAAGGTCGATATCTGGCGCTTCCGCAACGGCAAGGTGATCGATTTCGACGAATATTACGATACCGCCAGGCTCATCGCCGCCGCGACGCCGTAACCGCTGCGATCTCTCGAGCTCACGCGCCCTGCGCGGATGGCAGGATGAGAGCAATATCGGCCTCGGTGAGCAGGCGATACTGTCCCGGCTTCAGATCCTCCGGCAGCGCCAGGCCACCGATCCGGTCGCGATAAAGCGCTGTCACGTGGTTCCCGATCGCCGCGAACATGCGCCGGACCTGATGGTAGCGGCCTTCGGTCAGGGTCAGGTAGGCGCTGGTGCTGGAGATCCTCTCCATCTGCATCGGCAGGAGCGGCTTGTCCTCGTTGTCGAGCATCAGCGTCCCGGCTGCAAAAATCTCCGCCTCATCGCCGCGCAAGGGACGGTCGAGGGTCACATGATAGCGCTTGGAGATGTTCGCACGCGGCGAGATGATCCGGTGCAGCAGGTTGCCGTCATCGGTCATGAGCAGCAGGCCCGAAGTCTCTTTGTCGAGCCGCCCGATGGTCGAGATCGCCGGGTCGCGCCGGCGCCAGCGCTCCGGGAGCAGGCCATAGACCAACGGTCCTGATTCCTTGTGCGAGCAGGTGACGCCCAGGGGCTTGTGCAGCATCAGCGCCAGCCCGGGCGGTGGATCGAGCGGCTTGCCCTGGATGCGCATCCGCTCCGAGAGGTCGCGGGTCACGGCGATGCGCTCGTCTGCATCCTCGACCTCGGCTCCATCCAAGGTGACGAGGCCGGCATGGACCAGTGACTGGACTTCGCGGCGCGAGCCGTAGCCCATATTGGCGAGAAGCCGGTCGAGACGGAGCGTCGGGACCTTGCTCATTTCTGCGCCTCGTAGATCTTGTAGCCGTTCGCTTCGATTTTTGGGGTCACGCGCTTGAACAGGGTTTTCAGCACGGCCTCGTAGGGCAGGTGGCGATTGGCGACGAGCCAGAGAACGCCCCCCGGCCGGAGAGTCTCGGCGGCACGGCGGATGAAGGCCTGTCCCAGGCTCTGATCCTCGGCACCGCCGTCGTGGAACGGCGGGTTCATCACCACGAAGTCGAGGCCCTTCAAGTCGGTGCCGTTGCGGATATCCGCCCAACGAATACTCGTCCGTGGATCGTCGATGTTGCGCTCTGCCATCGCGGCAGCGCGACGGTCAATATCGATCAGGGTCAGATGCTCGACCTTGGGCGAGGCCAGGATCGCGCGGGCGAGAATGCCGATGCCGCAGCCGAAATCCGCGCCGCGGCCGCTTAGAGACGGCAGGTTCTGTTCCAGCAGGACGCTGCCGGGATCGAGGCGATTCCAGCTAAATACGCCGGGCCAGGTCCAGAAGTTCAAGGCTTCATCGAGACGCGGACCGCCCTCGGCCAGCGCTTCATCGAGGCCTGTCGGAAGGGGCGGCCGTGGACAGGTGCAGATGCGGTGATGGCGGCGGGAGGTCTCGCTGACAGTGCAGCCGAAACCTTTCAGTTCCTTGGCAATCCGCGAGCCGCCCTTGTCCTTAGGTGCGAGGACCGTCAGGGATCCGCCGGGTGCGATCGCCCGCAAAGCCAAGGCGATGGTGTAACGCCGCTCGACGGTCCCGGGCGGCGCCAGCACGACCATATCACCGAGAGATCCCACCTCCTGCTCCTCCAGCTGTCCGGAACCGGGGATCAGAGGCGAGAACTGGATGGCCGCTGCCGAGATGTCGGCCAGTTCGGCCGGTGGCGTGCCATAGACGCCGCTTGGTTTCGTATCTTGCAAAGTGATTGAGCCTACGCTGAACGCAGGCGTTCTTAATACGCGGTGGTCCGGAAGGTAAGTCTCAGGGCGCCTCGACGGCCTGCTTTGTATCGATAGCGCGGATTTCGGATTCTCCGACCGCGCGCTGAGCGCCGCTTATCGTATCTCTGATCCTATAGCCCAGCTCGCCGCTGCTGTTTTCCTGCATCAGGCGAATGACCTCGTATGTGCCGCTCGTGCGATCGGCGAAATGCGCAGCGGCGGCATGGACCAGCTGGCCCATGGAATATTTATGGCTCACAGGAATCTCCTTTGTCAGAAAGCAAAAAGCCGCTCCTCTGGAGCGGCTTTGCTCGGCGGCAATGGATGCCAGGCCGCCTCTTTCAACGAAAATTACGCCGTCTGGATGTTGTTGACGGCAACCTTGCCGGAGCGGCGATCCTCAGCGGTGTCGAAGGAAACCTTCTGGCCTTCACGCAGACCGCGGATGCCGGCGCGCTCAAGAGCGGTGGCGTGAACGAACACGTCCTTGCTGCCATCGTCCGGCTGGATGAAGCCGAAGCCTTTTTGATCGTTATAGAACTTAACGGTGCCCGTAATCATGGGAATATCCTTGGTTAGGCTTGGTGTGCACGTGAGCAAAGGGCGTGCTGTCGCACGACCTCACACTCGGGTTCGTCGATGTTTGGGAAGAGTGTCTGAACGTGCGCCTGGTAGGCCAAGGCGTAACGGCCCGATTGTCCGGCCAAATGTCGATGGAGTTTATCTAGGGTCCCCTTACGGCGAATACAAGGCAAGATTGCAGAAAAGCAACCACCGGCTCTGTCAAAGGCTAGCACGGGGATGTGCCATATACCTGCGAGAGGGTCCGCCTCAGTATCTCAGCCGCAGCGCCTGAATGCTCTGGCCGCCGTCCGCGCAGACGATCCGGGCACGCGGGCAGTAGGAGGCATAGGCCGGCGTTGGGCAATAGGTCTGCATGAAGGTCTCATCGATGGCACAGGTCACGTGCACGCGGTAGAAGCCCTGCGGACCGCTTGGCGCATCGTGCAGCACGGAATAGCCGAGCCCCTGGTCGGCGAGCCGGGAAATAGCGCGGCCGGGTTGAGCCCATTCGGTTTGAACCCGGGTGACGCGCGTGACATCCGCGCTCTGGGCTGCCGACCCCGTCAGGCCGGTTGCCAGCGCGGTCCCCACCAATAGCCGCCTCATGCTGCGCCTCGCTTCGTGATGTGACATTCAGGCCTGCGGAGCCCGGTTCGCTGGGACGGCAAAGGCCTGTCGAGGGTTAATGCAAAGCTGCTGTTCTGGATCCATCGCGAGCGCCTGCACGAAAGGTTAACCACGCTCCCGGTTGGGGAATGCCGCACCCCGGACTTTAAGCAACCGGTAGGATCTTGTGCCCGATAAACGCGGCCTATTGTAGGCGTAACTCACCAGGATCCCATGCACCACATCCATCTCGCTGAGGGTATGCGGCTTCGTTTTCCGGCACGGACTGCCGACTTCGACCAGGGGGTCGAGATCGGCATCGTGGCAGCGCTGATGAGCCAGGATCTGACGGAGTTCTCCCGTAAGATCTCGAACGAAAACCTCGGTCAGATGCGCGCCCTGGTGGAGCAGTTCGGCTACCGCCTCGTCGAAGGCCAGATGGAGGGGGACTTCGTGGAGCTCAATTTCTACAGCCGCACGGCGCGCCCGCGCCTGCGCGTCGTCCATTCGGGAACCTGACGCGCGTCAGGCTGGAAACCGCTTCTGCATGGCGCGGACGCGTTCGCGATAGGCCGTATAAAAGCCGCTCATGGCGATGAGGCAGGCCCCCGTGATCGTCCAGGAATCCGGCAGCGTTCCGAATACCAGATAGCCGAGGCTCCCGGCCCAGATCAGCTGGACATAGGAAAACGGCGCGATCAGCGACGCATTGCCGTGGCGATAGGCCATGACGACGAACCAATGACCGATCGCAAACAGGATGCCCATGACGAGGCCAAGAGCGATCTCGGTCCCGTTCGGCGTCACCCAGCTGAAGGGCATGAGCGCGCTCAGCACGAGGCTGCCGACGAGGGCGGAATAGGTCAGCGTCGTGAGCGCTTGGTCGCCACTGATCTTGCGGGTCACCACGGCGCCCACGGCCCAGCTCGATGCGCTGAGGATCGGCAGCAAGGCGGCCGCCTGAAACGCTCCCGAGCCGGGGTGTACGACGATGATCACCCCGATCAGCCCGAAAGCGGCAGCCGTCCACCGCCGCCAGCCGACCGACTCGCCGAGAAAGAGTACCGAGAGCGCCATGATCAAGATCGGCGAGACGAAGAAGATCGCGGTCGCATCGGCCACGGGCAGGTGCGGCAGGCTCTGAATGAACATGATGGATGAGCCGACCATACCCAATCCCCTGACCACCTGCAGGCCGGGCCGCTGGGAACGGAACAGGGCGGGACCACCCTTGATCAGCGCGAAGGGAACGATGGAGGCCGCAAAGGTGACGTAGCGCATCCAGGCCACCTCCGGCGGTGGCAAGGTAGAGGCGAGCTGCTTGGTAATGACGTCCGCTACGGAAAACACGATCGTGGAGACGACCAGGAACAGAATTCCCCGTAGTGGAGAGGCCGGTGCGTTCGATGATTCCAGAGAAGAAGGCGTTGTTGTCCGGGGCGCGGGGGCAGCACTCATGAAGGACTCAAAAAATGAGGCCCGCGCGGTCACGCTGCGAGCCCCTTGAGGTCTCAAGTTTGGAGGATATGGCTTTGCATAAAATACTGTTTCCTCGCGGAGAGAAGTGCAAAGACGGCACATATTCTATGCTTTAGACGAATGGGTCACCTCTTCCGCTCATCCGTGCTTGCACTATGAGCATAGGTTTGCCGAAATCACACGGTTTCGAAGCTGGTGCATCATTGTCTGCACGGGTCGCAGACATGCGGAAAGGGCAAATGCCGGATCAATCGTCGGAAACGCCAAGCCGTCTGGTCAGCGGCACGCCTGCCTTTCGCCGGCTGAACCTGGCCTTGTTCGCGGCCGGCTTCTCGACCTTTGCCATTCTCTATTGCGTCCAGCCCCTGCTGCCGGAATTCTCGCAGGAATTCCATGTCAGCGCCGCCGTGAGCAGCCTGTCCCTGTCGCTGTCGACTGGTCTCCTCGCCGTGGCGATGCTTGTCGCGGGCTCCCTGTCGGAGATCTGGGGCCGCAAGCCCGTCATGGTGGCCTCGCTCTTCGCCTCGGCGCTCCTGACCCTTCTCTCTGCTGTGGCTCCGAACTGGACCAGCCTGCTCCTCACCCGCATGCTGATCGGCATTACCCTCAGTGGCCTCCCAGCAATCGCCATGGCCTATGTGAGCGAGGAAGTGGATCCGAAATCCATCGGCCTCGCCATGGGGCTCTTCATCGGCGGCAACGCGATCGGCGGCATGGCAGGACGGATCATCGGCGGCGTGCTGACGGATCTCGGTTCCTGGCGGCTCGCCATCGGGTTGATCGGAGCTCTCGGATTAGCCTCGGCCATTGCGGCTTGGCGAAGCCTGCCGGCTTCGGCCCATTTTCAGCCCCGACCCGCCCGCCTGACGGAGCTTCTGAGCTCATTCGGTGAGCATCTGCGAGACCCAGGCCTGAGGGCGCTGTTCGCAGAGGCCTTCCTCCTCATGGGCGGCTTCGTGACGCTCTACAATTATCTCGGCTACCGTCTGACGGAAGCGCCCTATTCCTTGAGCCAGAGCGCCATCGGGGCGATTTTCGCCGCCTATCTGATCGGCACCTTGAGCTCCGCCTGGATCGGCGAACTGGCCGGACGGCTGGGCCGCAGGCGGGTTCTGTGGGCGATGATCGTGATCATGCTCGCCGGCGTGGGGCTTACGCTCTTTCACCATCTCGCGCTTATCCTGGCCGGCATCGTGGCTGTCACCTTCGGCTTCTTCGGCGCCCATTCCATTGCCAGCAGCTGGGTGGGCAATCGCGCCCTCACAGCCAAGGCGCAGGCCTCCGCCCTGTATCTGTTCTGCTACTATCTCGGCTCCAGCGCCATCGGCACCCTGGGCGGCGTGTTCTGGACCCATTGGGGCTGGCCGGGCGTATCGGCCCTCGTGGCCCTTCTGCTGATGGTGGCGCTCTCCCTCGCCATTCGACTGATGACGCTCCCGCCGCGGGAGGCCGGCGAGACGCCCGCGCAGTGAAAGAGTGCGCACATTCAAGCAATCGTGCGATAGTTTATTTAAGTTTAATTAAGTTAATATTTAATCATCAACAATATCAATATAATTTAATTGAATAGGAAAATTCGATACTGAGGCTATACACGATAGAAATTCAGCGATTATATCGTCTTAATGTTGCCCCATTAGCCTTCATTTTGCATCCCATCAATAACAGACAAGGGAATGCATTGTGGATCAACGCAAGGTGACGCTCGCGCTCGCCAGCCTGTTCATCTCCGGATCGGCTGTTTTCTTTTCTCCTTCTGCCTTTGCAGAGCCGGCGGAGACCTCGGGGAAAATCATTCAGAGCGGTCGCGCTTCCTGGTATGGCCCGGGCTTCCACGGCCGGCGGACCGCGAGCGGCGAAACCTTCAACACCAACGAATTGACCGCCGCCCACCGCACCCTGCCCTTCGGCACCAAGGTCAGGGTCGTGAACAAGAAGACCGGCAAGTCGGTGGTGGTGCGGATCAACGACCGTGGTCCCTATGCCCATGGCCGCGTCATCGACCTGTCAAAGGCCTCAGCACAGGCCATCGGCATCTCCGGGGTCGGCGCCGTCGACGTCGCCCAGCTCTAAAGCAGCCTAAAGTCCCCTTTTCATTACCTAGACATTGCAGATTCCAAATTTTGCGAACCGCCCCGGCAGGGCCATCCCTGCCGGGGCGGGCCATGGAACCGAGAAGCCTTTTACCCGCTTTCCCCCGGTCACCCTTTTCAGAGGCCTTTTGGAAACGCATGCAGATTGGCCGGTCGCTGACATCGATAACCGCTCTCGCGACGCTGCTGATGGCGGCCGCTCCCATGGCTGCGGCGCAGACGGGACGAGCCTGGGTCGATCCTCCGGCTGAGACCGGGACTGCACCGGCCCAAGCGCCCAAGCCTCTCAATGAAGCGCCTGCCAGCCCTCCACCACAGGCAGCGACACCAGCGCCCGCATCTGCGACCCCGCCAGCACAATCGGCACAGCCGCAGGCGCCCGCTGTCCCGCAGCCCGCTCCCACGGTGGCGCAGCCGCTGAAGGATCGCGACGCCGACAAGCGCAGCGCCCGAGCCTCCGTGGCGAAGGACTTCGCCATCGACTATCTCGAATCCTGGTCGGCTTCGAACGATGTCGCTCTCGAAGCGACGGCCGCCTTCTATGCGCCGCGCATCCTCTTCCACGGCCGCGAAGTAAGCATGCAGCGCCTCTTCAACGAGAAGCGCCGCTTCGTGCGCCGCTGGCCCGAGCGCGATTATCGTCCGCGCCAGGATGCGATCGGGAGCACATGCAACCCGCCAGGCGAGATCTGTACGGTGCATGCGGTGTTCGACTTCACCGCATCCCATCCCAAAAGGCGTCGCGTCTCGCAGGGCACCGGCGCCCTGCAGCTCATCGTTCACTTCATTGGCGACAAACCGGTTATCGTTGCCGAACACAGCACGCTGCTCGGTCAGGAGCGCAAGGGAAATCTTGCCCTGGAGGGTGCCTCGCATGATTGACGATTCCATCACCCACGATCCCAAGGCGGATCCGCGCCGCAACTGGGCCCAGATGCGCGACAGAATGCGCGAGATCATCCATGCGGAACTCGACAGAATTCACCCCACCGACGATGCGCGCCGCGCTCTCGAACTGATCATCGAATCCTCCGTGCGTCCGTCCGAGGTGGATGGTGCGCTGAAGCTCACGATTATCGACCACGACGGCAAGACGCGGACGATTGAGAGGGACGGGCAGCAGAGCGAATTCACGCTTCACGATCTACTCGATGAATTGCGCGTGAAGTATCCGGTGCTGTTCAGGCCGGCGAAGCGCGATGCATCGGCGCTTGCACAGGTCGACGAACCATCCTGGCCGCGTGCGAAGCCGAGGCGTGACTGGTTGAATCTCGATTCCGGCGGGTCGCAACCCATAGCCGAACCGTCCCATCCGCTGGAAGAACCTGAAGCCCGCCATCATGACCATGACGCAAGGCTGCCGGTGGCGGATTGGCCACGCGATACGCTCAAAGCCTCCACGCCCGACCGGATACTCGAGACCTCGGCGGAGGATTACCCGATTGCGGTCGCATCGGAACATGAGCGGAATGATTTCGGCGACATGCGCACGTATTCCTGGAAACGACCGGCCTTCGCGCTCGGCGCGGTGGCCGTTCTCGCTCTCCTCGGCGTCGGTGCATTCCTGTTCCAGAGCGACAATACGGCAGCACCTCAAGCCAGCGCTGCTGCACCGGTCGCGTCCGGCCCGATCCGCGAGCCAGAGCCTGTGGCAACGGGTTCGACGGGCTCATCCGGATCGCTTCGCGGCGTGCCGGACGTGATCGATACGGCAACCCTATCCCTGAATGGTGAAGTGGTGCGCCTGTTCGGCGTCGAGTGGGCTCCCGGTGCCGGCAAGCCCGAAGACCTGACCCAGTATCTCAACGGCCGCGAGGTCGCCTGCGAGCCGGCGGGCTCAAACGACGTGTATCGGTGTCAGGTCGGCGGACAGGATCTGTCGCGCGTCGTGCTGTTCAACGGCGGCGGGCGTCCCACGAGCGACGCGACGCCGGAGCTCAAGGCCGCGGCCGACAAGGCCCGCGAGGCGAAGATCGGCGTCTGGAGCAACTAGCGCATCCTGCGGACCCCAGAGGGCCGCGCTAACGATGCGCCAGCCAAGAGAAGAAGCATCGGACCCAAAAGTACAAATCCACTTTTGGGTCCGATGCTTTAGCAACCATGAGAAAGCGGCCCCTGGATCGACAGGAGCCGCTCATTCCCCGCAAGCTCGCATCTTAGCGCATCGTGCGGACCCAGAGGGCCGCGTCAGCGACCCGTAGGGCCACGCCAGTGAAAAGTGGATCCGGTTTTCCGCGCCGAACGATGCGCCGCTTATAGGAGGGAGCATCGGAATTGATCCCCAAAGTGGATTCCACTTTTGGGTCCGATGCTCTAGGCGCTTGCCCCTGCAGGAGCCGGAATTTCGATCTCGATCTCGAGGGTCGAGATGTCGGAATCGCGGTTCATCTTCACCTGAACGTTGTCCTGCTCGACCATGACGTGACGGCGGACGACTGCCAGGATTTCTTCCCTGAGCTGCGCAACGAGATCGGGCTTGCCCCCGATGATGCCGCGTTCGTGCGCCAGCAGGATCTGCAGGCGCTCTCGCGCGACGGGCGCGGATGTGCGCCGGTTGAAGAAACTCAAAAGGCTCATGCAGCCCTCCGTCCGAACAATTTGCCGAACAGCCCCTTCTTGTCGGTGGGGATGGTGAGTTCGACGGTTTCACCCTTGAGCCGGCGCACGGCATCGAAATAGGCCCGCCCCGGTGCGCTGGCGGGATTGTTCAGCGTCACCGGCGAGCCGACGTTGGAGGCGCGCAGCACTTCTTCGCTCTCGGGAATGATGCCGATCAGCGGAATGGAGAGGATCTCCAGCACATCGTCAACTTTGAGCATTTCGCCGCGCTCGGCGCGGACGGGATCGTAGCGGGTGAGAAGGAGATGCTTCTCGATGCGCTCGCCCTTCTCGGCCCGTTCCGTCTTGGAATCGAGGAGGCCGATGATGCGGTCTGAATCACGGACGGAGGACACTTCTGGGTTCGTCACGACGACGGCGACATCCGCATGGCGCATGGCCATCGTGGCGCCACGCTCGATGCCAGCCGGGCTGTCGCAGATGATCCAGTCGAACTTCTGACGCAACTCATCGAGTACGCGGGCCACGCCCTCTTCCGTGAGCGCATCCTTGTCGCGGGTCTGCGAAGCGGGAAGCAGCGAGAGGTTCTCCAGCCGCTTGTCGCGGATGAGAGCCTGATTGAGCTTCGCATCGCCCTGCACCACGTTGATGAGATCGAACACCACGCGGCGCTCGGCTCCCATCACCAGATCCAGGTTGCGCAGGCCGACGTCGAAGTCGATGACGACGACCTTCTCGCCACCATGCGCCAGCGCCGCGCCCAGAGCTGCCGAAGACGTTGTCTTGCCAACGCCGCCCTTGCCGGAGGTTACGACCAAGACTTTGGCCATTGTCGTCTCTCTTTCTCTCAATCCAATGTTTTCAGGATGATGGAGTCGCCATCCAGGTTCACTTGCACGGGCTGACCGAGGAACTTGCCCCCCAGATCGTCAGCGGTCTTGTAGAGCCCATCGATCGCAATCAATTCGGCTTCGAACTTCCGACAGAAGATGCGGGCCTTTCCATTACCTGTGCAGCCGGCAATGGCCCGGCCGCGCAGAGTGCCGTAGACATGGATCGAGCCGCCGGCGACGATTTCCGAGCCCGAGGCGACGGAGCCCAGAACCGTCACGTCGCCTTCGGGATGCAGAATCGACTGGCCTGAGCGCACGGAGCCTTCGATGAGAAGCGACTTCTCCGGCACGGGCGCATCGCCGAAGGGCGAGGCTGCTGCGGCAACTGCCGCATTGGCGGCATCCGGCACGTCGATCTCGCCCGTAGGCTTGCCGCCGGTGATCGGCGGCGGCATGTCGGCATCGACATTCTCGGGAGCCGCGCCCTCGAGGCCGATGATGCGGATGTTGCGCATCTTGAAGGCTGCAAGGAGGAATTTCAGCTCGGACTTGGAAGGCTTTAAGGATGATACGTCGGCAATGATGGGCCGCCCGGTGAAGAAACCGGGCGAGCGTTCCGATACGGCATCGAGATCTTCGAGCCAGTCCCTCAGCGGCACTTCGGGCGCCAGGACTAGGGCCATGAAGGACCTGCCACGGAAGCGAAGAGAGGGACGGTTGCGAACGGCAATGGTCACGGGAGTTCAGGTTCCTTTAATACCCCATGATTTCGACCGTTTATGGTTAACGGACGGTTAAAGGAGCCGCCGGGCGCTAACAATTTTCGAGGAGAGCCGGGATGGGCCTGCGGTAATTCCGCGGCGTTAATCCGGGTAAACCCTGAAAGCAGGATAAGAAATTCCGCCATTTCAAGGAATATAAAGATAATTTGTATCTCTTTCGGACTATAATATAGCACTTCTTGAGTATTAGTCCGTCCTCAAAGCTCAATTGACCGAGCCTGACAGGAGCCTACGATGACCCTGCTTTCGTTTTGTTTCATCGTTGCTTAGAGCATCGTGCGAAAGAGCGGTTTCGGTTTTTCGCTGATGCGGACTTCGGTTCGCATCGAACGATGCGCAAGTTTGAAAGATAAGCATTTTTCAATCGCCGAGGACGAGTACAAAACGATCGGATCGACAAACAGCCGCAGGGCTCATCCAGGGGAGGATGACAATGTCGGGTCGCGTGAGTGCTTTATCGTCCGCGTGCAGGCTTTTCCGCCGTTCGTCCGTTCGAGCCGCCTTTGTCGCGGCGGCCCTCGTCTCCGGCACGATCGCCGCAGCGGCCCAGACGGTGCCAGCTTTCAACCCGGCCCGCGCCAACACAGGCACGCTCGGCGTAATCTCGGGCGGCGCGGATGGCACCTATATCCGCATTGCCGCCGATCTCGCCAATGTGCTCGATGGCGAAGACCTGCGCGTGCTGCCGATGATCGGCCGCGGCTCGCTGCAGAACCTGCGCGACATCATGTTCCTGCGCGGCGTCGACATCGGCATCGTGCAGATGGATGCGCGCGAGCAGTTGAAGGCGGAGAACCTCCAGAACGATGCGTTGCGGAGACTGCGCTACATCACGCGCCTCTACAACGAGGAGGTCCATATCATCGCCAACCGGGAGATATCCGACATCCGGCAGCTCGACGGCAAGAAGGTCAATATCGACAAGGCCGGCAGCGGCACCAACCTGACCTCTCGGCTGATCTTCGACAAACTCGGGATCAAGCCTGAGATGACCACCTTCGACCAGGCCTCATCCTACGCGAAGCTGAAATCGGGAGAGATCCAGGCGGCGGTCTACGTGGCCGGACGCCCGGTTCGCGCCATCGCCGAGTTCCAGACCGATGGACGCTTCCATCTTCTCCCGATTCCGTTCGAGGGAGAGATCGCAGAAAGCTATTTCCCCGCCCGCCTCGCGAATGCGGATTATCCGCAGCTCGTCGACAAGGATAAACCCGTCGAGACCCTGGCGGTCGGCAGCCTGCTTGCGGTGTTCAACTGGCCCGAGAATTCCGATCGCTACAACCGCGTCAGGCGTTTCGTGGATGCGTTCTTCTCCCGGTTCGACGAGTTCCTGCAACCGGGCCGGCACCCGAAATGGAAAGAGGTCAATCTCGCAGCCGACGTGCCCGGCTGGGAGCGCGTGAGGCCGGCGCAAGACTGGATCGATCGCGCCGCGGCGGCCAGCAAGCCTTCGCCCCAGAGCCAAAGCTTCGAGAGCTTCATGAAGAGCAAAGGCATCGACGTCTCGGTCGAACAGCGCGAGGGCCTGTTCCGGGAATTCCTTGCCTGGCAGAGCGACCGGCAAAGAGCCGCCCGCCGAGCCAGCCGGCAAGACTGAGCATCGGACCAAAAGTGGATTGCACTTTTGGGATCGATCCGATGCTCCCGTTCCTGATGAGCGCATCGTTAACGCGGAAAACCGGGCCACTTTCCGCACGATGCGCTGAGGATCCAAGACAGGACGGAAGCCAAAGGCTGATCGCGAAGCCTTTGGCGACCACCGAAGGAGGTCCGCCATGATTGGGCACACGAAATCCGGGCTTACATCTTTAACGGCAGAGTTGCTGACGACCACCTTGATCGGCATCGCACTTCTTGGACCCGCCGTCGCACAAAGCCCCGCCACTGGCAGCACTCCCGCGCGAGAGAGCTCCCTGGGCAAAGCAGAGGGGGCGGACAATCTTCTCACGCTCCTCCCGCTTCTCCTGACCTCGCCGGATCGAAGGAGACTGGCGGCTGACCTTGAGGTTTCCATCCGGACAGGCGACTTGAAAAAGGCAGAGGAGAGTCTCAACTCGGCTATCGAGGTCGGCACCCTTGCAATCGTTCTCGTCGATCACCTGAACAATCCGGACCTCATCACCACTTTGCAGGGTCTCGGCATCCGGAACGACGCCCACCCGACGCCGGAACCGATGATCGTGAACAAGGCAGCGGCAGAAGTCTGCACGGCGCCTCCTGCAGCCGCGACGGCCAATCTGGCCGACATGCAGCAGGCTCTGGAGCAGGAACAGTCCTTCAGCACCATGGTCTCGCAAACTCTGACGGGCCTCATGCAGGAGCACAATGAGCTGGCGGCGCAGTTGAAGACGGAGACAGAGGCGAAGACCGCTACAGCATCCGAGATGCAGCAGGCCCTGCAACGGGAGCGGGAGCAAAGCGCCGCTGCGAGACGCGAACTGGAGAAGCTTCAGGAAGAACACCGGGCCCTGCAGGCTACCAGAGAGCAGGACAAGGTTTCCGTGGCATCGAACGCATCCGAACTGGAGGCGCTTCTGCGGCAAGAGCGAGAGCGGAGCGACAATGCGGCACACCAACTCGCCAGTGCAGAGAAGGAACTGCGCAGCCTTCAGGCCTTCAAGGACGAGGCGATGGCGTCCGAATCAGCCAAGATCCTTGAACTCAAGAAGGCCTTGGTGCAGGCCCAGACCCGCAGCGACATGCTGACCGAAGAGCTTGTGGATGCCACGGAGGAATTGCACGCGCTTCAGGAGCCCCATCGCCCGAGCGCCACGCCCGTGATGTTCCGACTCGCGGCGACAGGATCGGAGCCTCCATTGGCTCCGCCCCAGCAGGAGGCGCCTCCCCAGGTCCTATCGCCTCCAGCGGCAGTCGGAGTGACAGCGTCATTGGCGGATACCGCGCGGGCTCTGATCAATGGCACCTCCGCATTGCCGTCGAAAGAGCCGACTTCGGTGGTGGTCGCATCCTTGCCCGAAGGCATTCAGCCGTTGCCGCTCGGCACGGCAACTGCGGCCCCGGTGAAGACCGAGACTCCGTCTGGAACGGAACCCAAGGTGAGCGCATCGGTGGAAGCGCCCAAGGCCGATGAACGCCTGACGATGCGCGCGGAAGAACTCCTCCGCAAAGGGGATGTGAGCGGGGCCCGTCTTCTTCTCGAGCGCGCCTTGGATAGCGGCAATGCGCGCGCTGCCTTCCTGCTGGCGGAGACCTTCGATCCGAACGTTCTGTCCAGGCTGGGCGTCCTCGGCATCCGCGGCGAGCCATCCCGGGCGCGGGAACTCTACGCACGGGCCCGTGCCATGGGCATTGCCCAGGCTGGGGAGCGAATGGAAGCGTTGAAGTAGTTTTTAGCCCATCCCCGATGCTCTCTTTTGACGAGCGCATCGTCCGGAATGGAACCAGAGGTCCGCGTTAGCGAAAACCGGATCCACTTTTCACTGACGCGGCCCTCCGGGTCCGCACGATGCGTTAGAACGGCACCCACTCGCCGCCTTCGGTCAACGAATCCACGGCGCGCTCGAGCGCTGTTCCGGCATCGAGCAACTGCTGGGCCGTCTGCTGGATCTGCAGCGGCGGGCCGGGAAGGCTGGCCACATGCTCGGTCAGTTCCCTCACCCGCTCGATCAGGTCGATCAGGTCGGCCGCAAGCGCAGCCCTTTCCTCCGCCTCGGCGGCAGGGGGGTGTCCTTGCTTCAGGCGCGGAGCGAGGGGGATCACGTTCGACATGCTCTGAAAATCTTCTTTTGTTCTCCCAAGAGCAATGGACTGCCCTAGCGTGATCCACAGCAAACCGCAGATATGGGTCTTCCGTTTTCTCCGCTTGGACGCCTTGACTCCAGTATATTGGATTTATAGTCTAGTTTCATGGATGTGCCCTCGACACTCAACGAGCACTTGGCGTCGCGCCTTCGCGACCTGCGGGCGGAGAATGGATTGACGCTGGACGGCTTGGCGGAGCGTACCGGCGTGAGCCGCTCCATGATCTCGCTGATCGAACGGGGCGAAAGCAGCCCCACGGCGGCCGTGCTCGACAAGCTTGCGGCAGGCCTTGGCGTGACCCTGGCGTCCCTCTTCGCCGAGAAGGGCAACACAGGCGCCTCACCGCTCGCGCGCCGTGCCGACCAGCGCGTCTGGCGCGATCCGGACAGCGGCTACATGCGCCGCAACCTTTCGGCGCCCGGATTCCCCTCGCCGATCGAACTCGTCGAGGTGATCCTCCCGCCCGGCGCGCGCGTGGTCTACGATACGGGCCATCGCGCATCCGCGGTTCATCAACAGATCTGGATCATCGAGGGCGAGATCGATCTGACCCTGGGCGATGAGACGCATCATCTGGCCACCGGCGACTGCCTGTCCATGCGCCTCGACCAGCCGACCATTTTTCGTAACCACGCTGACCGACCCGCCCGCTACGTGGTGGCTCTCGCCACCGATGCGCGTATCGGGTTCGGCACTCAGCGCTGAGGATCTCCCATGACCGAGTCGATCACCATCCGCCCCCTCTCTCCGCAGGAAGCGAAAGAGCACGTTGGCGCTCTTTCTGCAGTCCTGATCGATTGCGTCGAGGGCGGTGCCTCCGTCAGTTTCATGTCGCCCTTGACCCAGGGGAGAGCCGATGCGTTCTGGCGAGGCGTTGCCGAAGGCGTCGCTGCAGGCGAACGCATCCTCCTCGTCGCTCAGGATGACACGAGCGGACAGATCGTGGGCACCGTGCAGATCGTGCTCAAGCAGCCGGAGAACCAGCCGCATCGGGCGGACATCGCCAAGATGCTCGTTCACGGACAAGCCCGGAAGCGCGGCATCGGTGCGGCCTTGATGCGAGCAGCCGAAGACGCCGCCCAAACGGCAGGCAAGACCGTCCTCGTGCTCGACACGGTAACGGGTGGCGATGCGGAACGCCTCTATGAGAGGGTCGGCTGGACCAAGTCCGGCGTGATTCCGAACTATGCCCTTTGGCCGAAGGGCGGGTTCTGCGATACGACCGTGTTCTATAAGCAGCTTTCCGCGAGCTAAATCCGCCGAAAGGACAGCAGACCTAATGATCTTCACTAAAGACCTGCAACGGAGAGACCTGCGTGCCGAAAGAAGCTGGTAATGAGCTCAGGCCGTTGCTGCAGGCGGCCGAACTCGCGGCGGGCCAGGCGGTGCAAGTCGGC
>NZ_JBVVAK010000082.1:0-37131 GCF_055792825.1 Microvirga sp. GN3 | reverse complement strand
GATGGAGGAGGTACTCGACACCATGCTGGAGCGCGTGCATGGCGATGCCGACGCGATTGCCAATGATCGCCGGTTTGCTACCGCAATCTATCGGATTGCCGTGATGGACGCGCTCATGAGCCTGGTGAGATTTGCCGATCCGGACTGACCTGCCGGTGGCCTATAGAGCCGCCGGAAATGGCCAAACTCGAGCTAAGCATCGCCTTGTAAAAGTCTGCTTTCTGCCTGGAGACAGAACTTCGGCTTAGGTCTCAGGTGTGCTGATAGTCTTGTTAAGTCCAGAATGCGGCTGAGGGGCTCACTGGCGCCGGATGTTCTGCTTGATCCACAACTCGCCCCTGTCCATACATCGCTGGCTGCGCCCCCTCTCCACCATCTGGAGGAGGTGCCTTGCGGGCGAAGCCCTGGTCCAGGTCCCGGCCGCACAGGGCCGGGACCTGCTTTTCATCCGCCGAAGCGTTTCTTCCAATCCTTCGACCAGCTCAGCCCTTGACGGCGGTCACGACGACCTCAATCAAGGCGCCGCCTCCAAGATCCGCAACGCCGACTGTGGCCCGTGCCGGCAGATTGTCGCCGAAGAACTCGGTCCAGACCGCATCCATTTCCTTCTTCTGCGAAAGGTCGGTGACGAAGATCGACGCCGCGACGACCTTCGTCGCGTCCGTACCGGCCTCCTTCAGGTACCCGGCGATCTTCCCCAGGATGTTGCGGGTTTGCTCGCCCATCGAAACGCTCGTGTCGTCGGCGATCGTGCCGCCGATATAAACGAAGCCATTCGCCTCGACCGCGCGATGCATGATCGGTGTGCGGATGTTTCTCTGGATCATCGTCTTATCCTCTCAGGTTAAAAAAATCAGGTGGCGAAGCGCTCAATGCGCAGGCCGTCGATCGGTGTGTTCGTGTTTCCAATGGCAATGAGTTCCGCCATGACCGCACCGGTTCCTGGTCCCAGCTGGAACCCGTGCAGCGAGAATCCAAACTGGTGGAAAAGTCCCTCATGCTTGGCACTCGGGCCGAGGACGGGAAGGTCGTCCGCCGTCCGCGCCTCGATCCCGGCCCAGGCCCGGACGACTGTCGCATTGCGCATGACCGGGAAAAGCTCCCACACGGTGCGGGCGCTCTCCTGGAGCTTGCGCCAGTCCAGAACTGTCTCGCCGGTGTCCAGGTAGGGAGTTGCGAGGTATCCGCCGCCGATCAACACGGTTCCATTCGCAAATTGCTTGAACGAGAGCCTGCGTCCTCGCAGGATCACCACCGGCCTGATGAACTCGGGCACACGCGATGTGATCATCAGCATGGGGGCAACCGTCTCGACCGGCACCGGCTCGCCCAAGGCAGCGGCAATGCGCCCTCCCCACGCGCCGGCGGCATTGACGAGCACGGGAGCCTCGTACGTCTCGCCCCCCGCGTCGACGCGCCAGAGCTGACCGTCCTTGCGGATATTGGTCGCCGCAACTCCCTCGCGCACGATGGTTCCGAGCTGCTCCGCCCTGCGGCGGAAGGCGGTTGTCGTCTGTGCCGGATTAGCCGCACCGTCGCGCCGTGACACGACCCCACCAGGACATGTCTCAGCGACGGCAGGAACGAGACGACGCAACTCCTTTGCGTCGATCAGCTCTTCATGAGTAAAGCCGCGCAGGTTCAGATCAGCGACGCGGGAATGGCAGGCCTCAAGCTCCTCATCGTTTTCGGCGACAAGCACCTGACCATGACTGTCGAAGCCACAGTCGTCACCGACAAGCTCCTGGATTCTCTCCCACACATCCATGGAGCGGATCGAGAGAGGGATCTCCGCGACATGCCGGGCTAGCTGACGCACCCCCCCGGCATTCACGCCTGAGGCATGCCGGCCTGCATAGTCTTTCTCGATTAGGACGGGCCGGAGACCACGCAGACAGAGGTGCAGGGCCGTCGAACAACCGTGAATACCGCCACCGACAACGATCGCGTCTGCCCTCACGGTCATCCGCGCACCACGGCCTTCGTTGCGCTCTCGTTTTTGGGAAGGGAGGCAAGCTCCGACAGAGTGATGGGCTTCACCGGCGCGCGAAGACGATAGTACCCGATCTCCTCGGGAGCCTTACCGCGGGCTTCGGCCATCAGCTCCGTCACCGTGAGCCCACAAAGGCGCCCCTGGCACGGGCCCATGCCTGTGCGGCGATAGGCCTTGAGCTGGTTCGGACCGGTAGCGCCGATTGCCACGGAATCCAGGATGTCCTGCGCCGTGACCTCCTCGCAGCGACAGACGATCGTATCGCCTCCAGGAATCCGGAACTGCTTCGACGGCCGGAACAGGATGTCGAGGAAGGTCCGCCCACGCTCAGCCTTTGCCAAGGCAGCCCTGAGGATTTCCATGCTCGGTGCCTTTGCGCCGGCTTGCGGCCTGAGGGCCTCGACAGCGGCCCGCGCGGCGATCCGGCCCCGTTCCACAGCGGCAAGCGCACCGCCGATCCCGGCACCGTCGCCCGCGATGGCAATGCCTTCGACCGAAGTGCCGCCATTGGCGTCGAGAACGGGCGACCAGCAGAGCTGGATATCATCCCACCGGTGCTTGACCCCAGCGGACATAGCCAGATTGACGTTCGGCACAACGCCTTGATGCAGAAGCAACAGGTCCGCCGGAACACGGACATTGCGGCCTCCTGCCTCATAGGTGACGCTTTCGAGCCGGCCCTGACCAGTGGCCTCGATCTTTGTGACGCCACCCACGACCCGCACCTTGGATCGTACCTCCCGCATCATCGCGAGACCTTTGCGGAAGTAAGGCGATGTCAGAAACGCCGCCGCGTGTGGCAGGGCACGGAGATAGTTGCGGCGCTCCGTTGTGTCCAACACAAGATCGATGCGCCCACCCATGCGCAGGATTTGCGCCGTCAGCAACCAGAAGAGAGGTCCCTGGCCCGCGACGACCGTCTTGCCATCGGGTATCAACCCGGAGGATTTCAGCGCAGTCTGTACCGCGCCCGCGGTCATCACGCCCGGCAATGTCCAGCCGGGGATCGGGAACGGCCGTTCGAGAGCGCCCGTTGCGAGGATCACACGCTTGGCTCGGATGAACTGCGATCCGCCGCCAATCGAAATGCCGATCTCCAGGTGCCGATCGAGGCTCCACACCGTCGCGCCCTGCAGAATTTCAGCACCGCTCGCGCGCACCTCCTCGACGAGCTTCGAGCCTGCCCAGTAGTCGTCACCGAGCAAGCGCGTCTCCTTCACCGGCGTCGACGTGACGCCCCGCCAGACCTGCCCGCCAGGCCCCTGGTTTTCATCGAGCAGCAGGGTAGAAAGACCTGACTGCGCGGCCAGGCTTGCAGCCGCAAGTCCTGCGGGCCCCGCGCCGATGACGGCGACGTCGTACTCATCGCGCATTGGACGATTGTTGGTCATCGGCCGATCTCTCTCTTGCCCTTCTGGATTTCAACCTGCATGCCGGAACGCACGGGAACGAGACAGCCCTGTCGGTTACCCATCCCGTCGATGGTCACGAGACAATCGAAGCATACGCCCATCATGCAATACGGCAGGCGTGGCGCCCCGCTCACCGCCGTCTCCCTTCGCACATCGAGGCCGGATGCCAGCAAAGCGGCTGAAACCGTATCGCCTTCTCGCGCCATGACCGGGCGGCCGTCAACGAAGATCTCAACCGTCTTCCTGGTGTCATCATCAAATCGCTTGAACATTCATCGTCTCCCAGGCCTTGCGTCAGCCCTATCCCTTACGGCTCAGTAGTATCCACTGGTCCGTACATCCGACTGCTGAAAGCGCTTGGCCGAGAACGCGCCGAGCTTGTTCTTGTCGAGCGCGCCCGCTGCCACCATCGGGGCAATTTCAAAAGCGTGATTGGAAGCGAGCGTCACGCCGGAGTGGCAGCAGGTGACGAACGCGCCGGGGCATGTCTCGGACTGGTCGTAAATGGGGAACCCATCCTTCGGCATTACGCGAATGCCGGACCAGGATCGCACGACGTTCAACCGACCGAGCAGCGGGAACATACGCTGCGCCCGGTCGGCCATAACGGAACTTATCGGGAGGTTCAGGACGGTGTCGTCCAGCAAGTCCTCCTTGCTGTCGCCGATCATCACCGTGCCCTCGTCCGTCTGCCGAACCGTCGTCAGGGGATGCGGCAGGAAGGGCATCGTCCGTTCGGTCACGACGATCTGCCCACGGGTGGGGCCCATGGGGGCTTCGAGTCCGACCATCGGAGCGAGCGTCTGGTTCGCATTGCCTGCCGCAAGAACGATCTTCCCGGCTCGGATCTCACCCTTCGCGCTCGTGAGCCGGAACTCACCCTGCACGTACTTGATGTCGGAGACAGGATGCTCCGGCCGGTAATCGACGCCGAACTTCGCCATGCCCATATGCAACGCACGGAACGTGCGCAGCGAGTTCACGTGTCCGTCGTAGGGGCAGAAGCTTCCACCCGACACCTCCGGACCGATATGCGGCAACATCTTTGCGACCTGCTCGCGTCCGAGAATTTCCATTTTGTAGTCGACAGCGCCGGGCTGGTTATGCAGGCGCTTCAGAAGCACCGAGCGCTGCTCCAGCTCCTCTTCGCCGAGCGTGAGATGAAAGCCGCCATTGCGCTGGAAGCAGACGTCCAGGCCAGTCTGCTCGCGCAGTTCGGCTGCGAGCTTCGGCCAACTGTCCGATGCCTGCATGGTCCAACCCGTATAGGCCGGCATGCCGAGCCCCTTGCTCTGCACCCAGACCAACGCGAAGTTCGCTCGGGACGCGCGCTTGGCAATGTCTCCCTCGTCGAGCACGCAGACTTTCTGGCCGATACGGCCGAGCCCCCAGGCAATGGCGGACCCCAGGAGGCCTCCACCGACCACGACGATGTCATAACTGTTACGCATTGAGCTATTCCTTACCGCCCGCGGTCGCTATGTCCGGCGAGCACCCGCTCGAGGCCGTAGAACCGATCGAGCAGGATGAGTGCGAGCATCGTGATCACGATCACGCTTGCGGATACCGAGGTCACGAGTGGGTCGATATTGTCTTGGATGTAGAGGAACATGCGCACCGGAAGCGTCTCTACGCCCGGCGCAGCGAGGAACACCGTCATGGTGACCTCATCGAACGACTGAATGAAGGCGAGCGCCCAGCCACTCACAACTCCGGGGAGGATGAGCGGGAGGGTCACCCGGCGGAACAGTGTCCAGTTGTTGGCACCGAGAGACACGGCCGCCATTTCGATCGAGCGGTCCATGCCCGTTGCAGCGGCCAGGGTCAGGCGCAGAGCGAACGGGAACACCACGACGACGTGGGCGATGAGGAGCGCCGTGAATGTGCCGCTAAGCCCCGTCTGAGTAAAGAACCGCAGGAACGCGATGCCGAGCACGACGTGCGGGATCATCAGCGGAGACAGGAACAGGGCCGACAATGCCTCGCGGCCACGGAACTGGTGGCGCGCAATTGCAAGAGCCGCAGGCACTGCGAACAGGAGCGCGACGACGGAGGAGACTGCGCCGATCCACAGGCTGACCCAGAAGGCGTTGATGAACTCAGGGTAAGCAGCGATGGTGCGGAACCATCGGAGCGAGAAGCTGCTCGTGGGCAGGGACAGGTAGCCTTCCGGCGTGAAAGCGACAAGGCAGACCACAACGATCGGCGCGACCATGAAGATCACGAAGAGGGTGTGGAAAATCAGAGCGACAGGACCATTGCGACTCATCTGAACACCTCCGAATAGCGCCGCTCGATGAGCGCGTTGCTGCCAACGATGATGAGCACGAGCGCAACGAGAAGGAGCACAGCCACAGCTGCGCCAAGCGGCCAGTTGAGCGTGTTGAGGAACTCGTCATAGGCAAGCGTGGCCGCAACCTTGAGACGCCGGCCGCCGATGATCGACGGGGTTGCGAAGGCGCTTGCGGAGAGCGCAAACACGATGATCCCGCCGGATAACACACCCGGCATGATCTGCGGCAGGATGATCCGGCGCATGATCGTGATCTGCCCAGCACCGAGCGAGAGCGCTGCATTCTCGATCTGGGGGTCGACCCGCTGCAACGCGGCCCACACCGACAGAACCATGAACGGCATCATAACGTGGGCGAGCGCGATGACGACGCCGGTTTCCGTGAACATGAACGGAATGGGAGAGCCGATCAGCCCAACCGACATCAGGGCCTTGTTGACGACCCCGTTGTTCCCACCGAAGAGCAAAGCCCATCCGAGCGTGCGCGCAACAACCGAAATGAGGAGCGGCCCGAGGATGATGAGCAGGAAGAAACCTTTCCAGGGCGCGCGCATACGGTTCAGAATGTAAGCTTCGGGCGCGCCAATAATAGCAGCCGCGAGGGTCGCCAGCGCCGCGACCCGGAAAGTCCGGGCAAACATTTCATAGAAGTACGGGTCCGACCAGATCTCCTGCCAGTTCTTGAGGGTGATCACAAACTGAATGCCTGTGTACTGTCCCCAGTTGTGAAATGAGAGCAGAACCGTCATGGCGAGTGGCACGATCACCACGGCAATGAAGAGGATGAGCGCAGGCAGCAGCAGCGGCCACGGCGCCCGTGCGCCGGAACGCTCCTGCTTGGCAGGCGCGGGAGCAGCCGGTTGCTGCACTGTTGTCACGGAGGCAGAAGTGCTCATCTGCCCCCTCCTCGCGGACGGATCACCATATCCTCAGGGCGCCAGACAAGGCGAACGTTCTCACCCTCGGCTGGCTGTGCCTCGCCCGTGTTCTGGCGCACGACGATCGCTGGACCGCACTCGGTTTCACACTGGAACAGCCAGTGATTTCCCTGAAAGATGCGGTTCGTGATCCGGGCCTTGAGTCCGCCGTCGGATTCACTGCCGAAGCCGACCTTCTCCGGACGTACAGTGACGGTCACAGGGCCGGAGGCTCCAGCAGGCGCCGGCCACTGACAGGAGCCGGCGACGAGACGCGGCGAGGCGGCGTGCCGGTCGATCTCTCCTGGAAATTCGTTGGTCTTACCGAGGAACTGCGAAACGAACGCGGAGGCCGGCCTCTCGTATGCCTCGTGCGGCGTGCCGATCTGCTCGATACGGCCCTTGCTCATCACGACGATGCGATCCGAGAGCGCCATGGCTTCTGTCTGATCGTGAGTCACCAGAACGGTGGTGGTGCCGATGCTGCGCTGGATTTGACGGAGCTCGATCTGCATGTCCTCGCGCAGCTTCGCATCGAGGTTAGAGAGCGGCTCATCGAGCAGGAGCACATCGGGTTTGATGACAAGTGCACGCGCCAGGGCAACGCGCTGCTGCTGTCCGCCGGACATGCGGCGTGGGTAACGATCCGCGTATCCATCGAGCCCAACCATAGCCAGCGCATCACGCACGCGCACCTCACGCTCGGCCCGGGGCACGGCCCGCATCTCGAGCCCGAAGGCGATGTTCTCCGCAGCCGTCATGTGGGGGAACAAAGCGTAACTCTGAAACACGATGCCGAGACCGCGCTTTGCGGGCTTCACGCTCACAAGGTTGCGGCCGTTCAGACTGATGGCTCCTGCAGACGGATCCACGAAGCCGGCAATCATCTGCAGCGTGGTAGTCTTGCCGCAGCCCGATGGCCCGAGCAGCGAGATGAATTCACCCTTGGCAACGGTAAGGGATATGTCTTCGACGGCCACATGATCGCCGAAGCGTTTGGAGACACGGTTGAGTTCAAGAATGGACATGCGCTCGGTCAGACCCTCTGGAGCTTGAAGGAGGTCCGACCCCGATTTCCACCGGGGTCGGACGGCAAGTCAGGGCGCTGCGCGTATCAGCGCTCGACCTCACGGTTCCAGCGCTTCGTCCATTCGTCACGCTTGGCGTTAATGCTGGTCCAGTCGGGATTGTACAGGCTGGCGGCACGCTCGCCGATCGGCGCCATCTTTCCGAGTTCGGCCGGCACCTCGACCTTCTTGTTGACGGGGCCGTAACCGTAATCCTTGAGCAGGATAAGCTGAATCTTCGGCTCCAGCATCGCCTTAATGAATTCGGAGGCGATCGGCGAGGCGTTCGGTTTCTCGATCGGGCAGGCTGAAGCAAGCAGCGACACCGCACCCTCTTTGGGGTAGACGAAATCGACCGGGAATCCGGTATTGGCGAAGGACTGCACGCGACCCGTGCCCCACACGGCGAGGGCAGCCTGTCCGGACTGGAAGAGTTCCGTCATCTTGCCAGGTGACGGCTCGTAGGCGAGCACGTTCGGATTGACGTCCTTCTTCATGATATCGAAGCCGGCCTCGACGTTCTTCTCACCGCCGCCATTCATCTTCGCGAACATGAGGAGCGTGTAGAGACCGTAGGTGTTGTTGATCGGCGGAATGACGATCAAGCCCTTGTATTTGGGGTCCTTGAGATCATTCCATGACGTCGGCGCGGCCCAGCCTTTCTCTTCGAAGAATTTCTTGTTGTACATCAGGCCGGTTGCAACAAAGCCGACAGCGACGGCACGGTCGTCCTTGAACCGCGCAGTGTCGTACAGATCGGCTGTCGGAAGGTTCTGAACCTGCCCGCAGAAGCCAAGTTCGATGGCTTGGTACATCGGGCCGTCATCGACGATGGCGACGTCGATTTGCTGATTGCCTTTCTGCGCCTGCAGCTTGGCCAGGGTGTCGGTGGAATTACCAGCGACATATTCGACCTTGACGCCATGCTTCTTCTCGAAGTCCGAGATGACTTCGTCGCGCATCGTCTTCTCGAACGACCCACCATATCCTGCGACATACAAGGTCTTCTGCTGTGCCATTGCCGGAGCTGCAGAGACGACGAGCGCCGCGAGGCTCACTGCGGTAAACAAGCCGGAAATCTTCATGTAATTCTGTTCCTCTTCTTTGAATCGTCAGTAAACTGACGAAGATGTCCCTCTTATTAGTCCGCCGACGAGCCGCGACGGTGGCCAACGATCCCAACTCGTATATTGATCGTCAAATGCATAATGGCATTATCTTCATGCCTGAATGTTATGAATGGAGACCGCATGCCAGCAATCAATCTGAGGCAGGTAGAGGCGTTCCGAGCGGTCATGCTCTCAGGTAGCGTGACCGCTGCGGCCAGCATAATGGGGATCACCCAGCCGGCGGTGAGCCGCCTGCTGCGTGACCTTCAGTCAGTGTTGAAAATGCCGCTGTTTGAAAAACGAGGCACCGGCCTCGTGCCGACTGCAGCAGCGACGGCCCTCTACGCCGAAGTTGAGCGCTCTTTCTCTGGCCTCGACCGCATCTCCGCTGCGGCGGAGGAAATCCGAACACGACGCACCGGTATGCTGCGCGTCGCCGCTCTTCCGGCGTTGGCCAACGGCTTCATGCCGCGCTTCGCCGGCCATTTTCTCAGAGACAGGCCCAACCTTATCTTCTCCCTCTTTGGCGTGATTTCGCCACTCGTGATCGATTGGGTGCTGAACCTCCAGTGCGACCTCGGCTTCGCAGAGGCGCCGATGGCGCATGCAGGCCTCCCCTCCATGCGCATGCCGACACTGCCTCGTGTTGCCATCCTCCCGGAAGGACATCATCTTTGCGCCAAGTCGGTGCTGCGCCCCCGCGATTTCGAGGGCGAAACATTCATTTCGCTGACGCCAGGCAGCAGCAGCAGGCACTTGATCGACAGCGTTTTTACCAAGCACGGCATCTCACGCGTTCTTCGGATCGAGACGACTCTGTCGGAGATCATGTGCGGCATGGTTTCCTCAGGCCTCGGTGTCTCTATCTGCGATCCTTTCACGGCCGCCGAATTTGCATCGCGCGGCGTCGTCTCCCGTCCCTTTATACCGCGCATCGACTTCGAGTTTGCGGCAGTCTTCCCACCGCAGCGCCGTCCTTCGCCTGTCGCAGAAGAATTCGTTGAAGCTTTCTCGGCACACGTGCGGGCAATGGAAACGTCAATCCTCTCTGCCCCACCGAAACCAGTGCGGAAAAAGCGTAAGCCAAGCCTGTAGCCTCACTATCTGGCAGCGGCGGAGCTTTCGGGCCGGATGGGTTTCAACATTGGCCGGCCCCGAGTGCGCTCAGGTCAACGTCGCGAGCTTTGGCAGCTTCAGCAGACCTCGGGCACTAGGTCATGGCTCCTCGACTGCCGCATCAATGGGTTGTCAGCCCGGCGATACTCAGCGGTGCAGTGTCCCTAACGAACGCGGTAAATTTCCGCTCCAGTTCTGATTCCGGACGACGCAACGACTGCAGCAATGAGATCGGCATCTTGATCTGAGGCTCAAATCGCCTCACCTCTATCATGCCTGACGTAAAGTTCGTGGCAGTCTCGAGGTCGACCAGCCCGACGCCGACACCTTCGCTGACCAGCTTGCACAAGGCACTGCCGACGGTTACCTCCAGCCGCTGCGGCAAGGCGATGCCATGTTCAGCTAGCACCGCTTCGACCTGCTTCCGGATGATATCGGGGCGAGAAAGGCTGATAAGGTAGACGGACGTCAAATCACGCGGCGTGATGCAGTCCTTCCAGGCAAGCGGGTGATCCTTCGGCATGACGCAGACGGTGTCGATGCTGAACAGGTCGGTGCGCTTGATCGACACGTCGTTCGTCGATGCCTGCGCGATCCCTATGTCGAGGCGCCCCTGCCCTACCATCTGGGCGATATCCGGCGAGGAAAACGTCTCGAGGGTCAGATTGGCATTCGGGAAATGCTGAAGGAATCTTGCGACGAGCTTGGGCATCCAGCCCATGGATAGCGCCGGAATGACGCCGACCACAAGGCGGCCGTGCTTCAACTCGTGCAGCTCGCGCCCAATTCCCGAAAGGATTTCCAACCCTATGAAACTGCGGGCGACCTCCTTGTAGAAGGTGCGGGCTTCAAATGTCGGCATCAGGCCGCTCTGGGTTCGCTCGAACAGCTTGAGGCCCAGTTCGTCCTCAAGAGCCTTCAATGCCTTGCTGACGGCAGGCTGCGATACCCGAAGTGCGTTGGCGGCTTCCGTAATGGTGCCGCGCTCCATGATCGCTTTGAAGAACTCCATCTGCCGGTAAGTCAAGCGCATGGATAACCTCCGGTTATGACGGCCCGAACTTTATGAATTTGACGCAGGATGGATGCCACGTAAGCTGAATGTTGTCAAAAATAAACCCGCACACTCCTTAACGAGATAACAGCGGGACTCCAGAGTTATTCAGCAGCGATGAAGTATTCATCTCTGCTCTTAGTGCCGACCATAGTCGACAGAAACAAGGGAGAATGTGATGCGCAAATATGTTCTGCTGAATACATTGACCGCGAGCCTTACGTTATTTCTATCTACAACCGCGATTCTCCATGCTGCTCCTTCAGGCGTATTGAAGATTGCTGTCGGAGCTGACCCAGAAACATTCGACCCGCATTTCAATGATCTGCCGACCGGCAACACGGTCGACCTGCATGTCCTTGAGGGGCTCTTCCGCCTCGACGCCGAAAACAATGTCGTCAAAGAGCTTGCAACGGACTACAGCTACTCGGACGACGGCAAGGTCTTTACCGTCAAGATCGAGAAGGGTCGGAAATTCAGCAACGGCGATCCTTTGAACGCGCAAGCTGTGGCGGCATCGTTCAACCGGCTGCTCGATCCGAAGGTCGCCTCAATCTACCGCGGCCTCTATTCGTCGATCCAGCGCGTGACCGCAACGGATGATGAGACAATCCAGTTTCACACGGCGGAGCCGAACGGCCACATTCTGCTCCTGCTAGCGTCGACGACGGCAACGATCGTCAATGTCTCAGCCATCGAGAAAATGGGACCGGAGCACAGCCGCAAGCCGGTCGGGAGCGGACCTTACAAGGTCGAAAGCTTCGTCGGCGGAGAGCGATACCGGCTTGTCCCCAACCCGAGCTACCAGGGCAAGTTTCCGGCGAAGCTCGAGGCCATCGAGTTTCTCGTGGTTCCCGAGGACGGATCGCGCATGGCTCTCATGGAAACGGGCGAAGTCGATATCGTCGAGCGCGTACCGCCGGAATCCATTGCGGCGATCGATGCTCTCGACAAGGCATCCGTCATGAAGCCACCGAGCATGTTCTCCATCAACATGGAGATCGTGTTGCGCGGCGCAATGGAGAATCCCAAAATTCGGGAAGCGCTCAACCTGGCTGTGGACCGGAAAGGCATGGTGGAAGGCATTCTCGGCGGACTCGGCACCCCTTCCGTCACGATGCCCGGGCCCGGAACCCAGAATGAGCTCCGCGTGACGTTTGATCCGATCCCCTATGACCCCCAGCGCGCAAAAGCACTCCTGCAGGAAGCTGGATATGGCCCCGGCCAGTTGAGCATCACGATGGTTTGTCCCAACGGTCGTTACATCAAGGATGCCATGGTCTGCCAAGCCCTCCAGGGTTCGTTCCAGGCGATCGGAATCAATGCCAACGCAAAGGTCGTGGATCGTGGAACTTGGAGCGAGATCATAGGTCGCAAGCCGGACAAGCGCGAAGACAATATGGGTATGGTCGGCCGCGCAACCGCGGGAATGGACTTCACGCTTTACCGCCTGTTTAAGACAGGCGTCGGAGCCAATACCACCGGCTACTCGAGCCCAAAGGTCGACAAGTTGCTGGCCGAAGGCCGCGCAACCACTGACCTGAAGAAGCAGAAGGAAATCTATGCCGAGATCCAGAAGCAGATCTGGGAGGATCGCCCCTTCGTCTTCCTCTGGTACCAGACCCAGGCGGTTGGGGTTTCTGACCGGGTGAAGGGCTTCCAGGTTCAGCCCAACGAGACGATGCAGTTCGACAAGATTTCGCTGCAGTAACGTCCCTCAAGGTGAGAGCCCAGGCCCATGTTCGTGTTCAAGCGTATGATAGCGGCTATTCCGACACTCGTGATCGTCTCGCTCCTGGTGTTCTGGTTTGTCGATCTCATTCCGGGCGACCCTGCGCGCATTCAGGCGGGTCCTATGGCCACGCCTGAAGAGGTAGAGGTCATCCGCGAACGCATGGGGCTGAACCTGCCGGCTCTCACCCGTTACGCCCACTTCCTGGAGGGCATCGTCAACCCTGAGGTTGCGGTGTCGCTGCGGACCGGTCGCCCAATCTCAATCGAGATCAGCGAGCGGCTTCCCAATACACTGATCATCGCCATCGGCGGCCTTATCGTAGGCGTCCTGCTCGGGACCATTGCAGGCCTCGCCTCTGCGCTCTGCCAGGGCACCTGGACAGATACCCTGATCACGGCGATCACTCTCGCTGGCATATCCATGCCAATCTACTGGCTCGGATTGCTGTGCATATGGCTGTTCGCCGTCTATCTCGGCTGGCTGCCGGCGGCCGGCGCGCAGACATGGGCGCACTTCGTTCTTCCGATCCTGGCAGTGGCAACGCGCCCTGCAGCTATGTTCAGCCGCTTAGTAACGGCCAGCCTGCTGGAGGTCGTCGGCAAGGATTACCTCGACACTGCTCGGTCGAAAGGATTGAGCGAGGTGCAGGTGCTGCTTCGCCATGCCTTGAGAAATTCGCTGGTCGCCTCGGTTTCGGTTGCGGGCGTGCAATTCGGCGCAATGCTTGGCGGCTCCGTCGTCACGGAGACCGTGTTCGGCATTCCGGGCGTCGGTCGGATGCTCGTCGACGCCGTCACGCGCGCCGACTACCCCGTCATTCAGTATGCGATCCTGATGTTCGCGTTCTTCTTCGTGATGATCAATCTCCTGACCGACATTGCTACGCAATGGCTTGATCCGCGGACCCGGCAAAGCGCTGGCGCAGCGTAGGGAGGGAACGATGACATCCACAGCTGAACCCGGAACCGCCATCGTGAGCTCCACTCGAGAAGCAGCTGGCAGTCGGCGCGGCATGGGCCTTCTTGCGGCCCTCGCCAAGCAACCCAAAGGCCTCCTCGGCCTAGCGATCGTCGGACTATGCATGGTGCTGGCCATCGCCGGTCCCTGGATCGCACCGCTGGATCCCTATGGCCAGAATTTCGCTCAGACGCTGAAAGGTCCGTCCGCGGCCCACTGGTTCGGCACCGATCAGCTGGGACGAGACGTGTTCAGCCGGGTCTTAACAGGAGCAAGAACCTCCCTCGGCATCGGGATCGGAGGTGTCGTGTTCGCGTTCCTGATTGGTGTGCCGCTTGGAATGCTCGCGGCCTATCGCGGCGGGCGGCTCGATTTTCTGCTGATGCGCGGCATCGACATCATGCTCAGCTTTCCCGACATCGTGTTCGCCTTGGCCATCGTGGCCATCCTGGGTGCAAATACGCAGAATGTCATCTTGGCTGTCGGGATCGTTTCCGTCCCTGTTTTCGCCCGCACGGCTCGCGCCGTCACACAGAGCACCCTGGCCGAACCCTATGTCGAGGGAAGCGTCTCTCTGGGCTGCTCGCCCTTACGGGTCATGATACGGCATGTGCTGCCGAATATTGCAGGCATCCTGCTTACTCTCGCAAGCCTCCTGTTCGCGACGACGCTCCTTTCAGCATCGGGGCTCTCGTTTCTCGGCCTGGGAACCCAGCCGCCGGAGCCGGAATGGGGAACCATGCTGGGCGAGAGCCGATCCTACCTGCGCTCCCATCCGCACCTTGCAACGTTCCCAGGGCTCTGTCTTGCCCTCTCTGCGCTGGGCTTCAATCTTCTGGGAGAGGCTCTGCGTACGGTCTATGACCCGACGGCTGTGCACAGCCGATCGAAATTCGGCTCCCTCTTCTCCGATCTGATCGGCAGAGCAAGACCAGCCCACCCAAACCCGGTTCGGGATCACTCCGACACCGACCCGGCACGCAAGCCCATTGAAACGAAGGATCTCCGGGTCGCCTTCCTCCCATCAACAAACCCGATCCAAGTCGTCCGGGGCATCAGTCTCGCCGTCGAGAAGGGGCGAACCCTAGCCATCGTGGGCGAGTCCGGATCCGGCAAGAGCACACTGCTGCGTGCTGTTGCGACGTTGTTGCCACGTCAAGCCGGGATCATCGGCGGCAGCGCTTCGATTTCCGGTACTGAGCTCCGCGGCCTCTCGCCGAAAGAGGTACAGGAGTTGCGTCGCAAAAAGATTGGAGTCGTCTTTCAGGATGCGGCAAGTGCACTGAACCCAGTCCTGACGGTCGGCCAGCAGCTCGAGGAGGCTATTCGGCAAGGCACCTCGCGTTCCTCCGCCGAGGCCCGCTCCCGCGCCATAGCGTTGCTCCAGGACGTCAAGATCGCCGATCCAGAACGCCGCTTGGATATGTATCCCCATCAGTTCTCAGGCGGCATGAAGCAGCGCATCGTCATTGCCATGGCGCTTGCTCAAGATCCCGATGTGCTTCTCGCTGATGAGCCGACCAGTGCCCTCGACGTCACCGTCCAGCAGCAGATCCTCGTCCTGCTGCGCGAGCTACAGCGCAGTCGCGGCATGACGATGCTGCTTGTGACGCACGACCTCGGCCTGGTCGCACGTTTTGCCGACGACGTCGGAGTGATGTACGCGGGCGAACTGGTCGAGTTCGGAACCGTCGATGAGGTTCTGGTGACTCCAGCCCATCCCTACACCGTTGCGCTGAAGCAGTCCTCGCCGGGGCTCTCCGAACACGGAAATCGCGTGCGGTTGCAGGCGATCTCCGGAGAGCCGCCTTCCGTGGGCCGTGTCCCCGAGGGGTGCCCCTTCGAACCGCGGTGTCATTTTTCACGCAACCGTGGCCGCTGCCGCAACAAGAGCCCCAAGCCCCGCCTTGTTCTGGGGAGAATGGTTGCCTGCCATTTTGCAGAGGAGTTGGTCAATGCGCCCGCATCTCGTTGAGGACGAACTCCCTGAAGAGGTCATCGTCGCGCAGGATATCAGCAAGCACTTTCCCGTCACGACGGGTCTCTTCTCCCGAAACACCGGCAAGCCCATCCGCGCCGTAGACGGCGTCAGCTTTCATATTCCTCGTGGCAGCTGCTTTGCAGTAGTCGGTGAGTCCGGCTCTGGCAAGAGCACACTGGCTCGACTCATCGTTGGCCTGCTTCGACCTACGGTCGGCGATGTCAGGATCGATGGTCAGTCTCTGGGTGCGTGCGGCGAGGCCGAACTGCGGGTTATGCGCAGGAAGGTGCAGCTTGTGCTTCAGGACCCTCGTGCCTCCCTCGATCCACGCATGCGCGTCCATGCGGTGCTTGAGGAAGCACTCCACGTCCATAACATCGGCGCAACCCGAGGCGAGCGCCAGAGTCGTATCATGACCGTGATCCGTCAGGTCGGCCTCACCCCAGATCACCTTGACCGCTATCCAAATGAACTTTCCGGTGGGCAACGGCAACGGGTCGCCATCGCGCGAGCCATCATCTGTGAGCCGGAGATCCTTGTTCTGGATGAACCTGTCAGTGCCCTCGATGTTTCGGTTCAGGCGCAGATCATCAATCTGCTTATGGACCTGCAGGAACAGCTTGGGCTCACCTATATCGTGATTACGCACGATCTGGCGCTTGTCGGGCACATGGCCGACGCGGTCGGCGTCATGTACCTGGGCAGGTTTGTCGAAATCGGCCCTGCCGCAGCCATCTCATCGAGGCCGCATCATCCCTATACGCAAAGCCTGCTTTCAGTAGTCGCAACGACGGATCCGCGGATCGAGAAGACCCGTGATCTCATGATCCTCGAGGGTATGGTGCCGAGCCCTTCGTCTATTCCGAGTGGCTGCTCGTTCCACACCCGCTGTCCGCTTGCCCGGAGGCTTGGCGAAGCAGCCGACGTCGACGCTGTACAGACGCCATTCGGACGGCTTCCGTCCCGGTGCGTGACCGAGGTGCCGGTTCAACAGGCGATTCCGGATGAGGGCCTGCTTGTGACCTGCCATTTCGCAGGTCGTCGATGTGCCCGCGATGAGAACTCACACCCGCTTCCATCAAACAGGAGAAAGTCATGACGACTGGAGCAACCGCTGCCGATATCGTGATCGTCGGCGGAGGAATTTATGGTACGAGCCTTGCCTTCGAATTGGGCAGTCGCGGATACAGTGTCATCCTCCTGGAAGCCCATGAAATCGCCTCTGGCGCATCGGGCGGACCCGGAGAGCGCGGTGTTCGTGCCAATGGTCGGGACATCCGCGAATTACCCGTCATCTCGCAGGCTCTGGAACGCTGGCAGAAGTTCGAATCCGAGATCGAAGGAGGTGTCGGCTACCGGCGGGTCGGCGGCTTGCAGGTGTATGATGCGCCTTATGGCTACCGCGAGCACGAAATCCGTGGCCGCATGGAGGCTCAGGCGGCCATCCAGACGCAATTAGGAACACCAACTAGCGTTCTCTCCAGAGATGAGGTCCTGGAGAGGGAGCCGGAAATGACGCGCAGCATCATTGGCGGACTCTATTGCCCCGATGATGGCGTTGGTGACCATACTTTTGCGACACGCCAGTTCGCTACGGCAGCCGAGCGCGTCGGTGTCACTATCCGATCAAAGGCAAGGGTGATCGAGATCATCAAGCAGGGATCTACGGCAAAGGCAGTTCGCCTCGAGAACGGCGAGGTGATCACCGTCGGCAGCAGGCTTTTCCTGCTGTGCAACGCTGGCGTTCCGAAACTGCTGTCGCCCATCCTCAACCCACACGAGGTGCCCCACGTGTGGAATTTGATGCCACAGATGATGTACGTGACGAACCCTGAGAACCGAAAGGTCAATCACCTGTTGTCGCATGCGCATCGCCGGCTTGCCGTCAAGCAATTGCCGGATGGCACCGTCATGCTCTCGGGAGGAGTTAGTGTCACGCATGAAAACGGCAGGGTCGCGCAGGGCTCCCTCAGCTCTACCGCCATCAATCTAACCGACGCGATTGCGACTCTGCCATTCCTCGACAGGTCGGAGTTCCTGAAGGTTGACGCGACTCGAGTCGAGACCGTCGCTCTTGATGCTGTTCCGGTGATCGGACAGCCTGAAGCGGCCGAGAATATCTACTTCGGCTATGCCTGGTCCGGCCATGGCTTTGCGATATCACTAGGATTTACGAAGCTTTTTGCGGATTGGGTCGCGAGCGGTCACAAGCCCCCCGAACTTGAACCGTTCTCTCCGACCCGGTTTACTCTGGCATCGACGGCGTCGAAATCCGCCACACTGCAAACCATGGCGCTTTCTGCATGAGCTCTGGTCGTCTGGACCGCCGCGATGCAGCCCAGGCAACACTCCGCCGAGCTGCTGCTAATCGTAATCCTCCAACCGACCGGAAAATCTAAATGAGCAAAAGACTTGATCTAGATTCCAGGGGAAAGTCCGTCTTCGATCTTCGCACTCTCTTAGAGAGGCCTGATGGGCTTGCCGAAGATGTTCTCGTCAGCATCAATAACGGACCCGGCCCCAGCGTTATCCTGTGTGGCGGCATCCACGGAGACGAGTATGAACCTCAGATCGTGCTCCGGCGGCTCATTGATGAACTCTCCCCCTCGGATATTCGAGGACGGCTCGCCATCATCCCGACACTGAACTTTCCTGCGTCGCAGAAAGGCAGCAGGCTTTCACCGCTAGACGGCCATAACATGAACCGTGTCTTCCCCGGAAAGCCGGATGGAACCGCCACGGAGAGACTCGCTGCATTCCTATACAGAGAGGTCTTTCCCTCGTTCGACCTGCTGGTGGACGTCCATTCAGGCGGCGGTGACTACAAGGTGGTTCCGATGATTTTCGGTTTCACGGCACCTGGCTGTCGTGTGGGCGACAGTGAGCTGGAAAGGGTGATGGAAGGCTGGGGCTACCGTTTCATTCAGTATGTGGACGGAATCGCCTCGACATCAGCGGGATCTTCGCCATCGGCTGGAGTAGCCTCGGTGGAGATCGAAGGTGGGTCGGGTGGCGACATCACTGAACGCGATGTGGAAATCATGTATTCGGGTATTGTGCGCGGTCTTAAAAATTTCGGCGTATTAGCCGGATCAGAAGGAGCAGTTTCCAAGGATGTTATCCGGGTCGACGTAACTGATGCCAATCAGTATATGGCCCCTACGGACGGCATCATTGAACATCGTGTCGACCTGGGCGCTGCCGTCCATGAAGGGCATGTTGTTGCATTGTTGCATCCGGTTGCTGGCGCATCGGCCGAACCGATCAAGATTCATGCACCAAAAGCAGGATATATCCTGCGCCAAAGAGCACGAGCGTTTGTGCGCAAAGGCGAACTGATCGGCAATACGGGTACGGCCCGAACCCAGTGACGCTGGCACCGCCTGACACGTGGCGCGTCTGCTTGTGACAGGGTCGTGAGCCTATAAGAGATCTTCACTTGCAGCAACTGAAGCCTCGCCTCCTCGATACGGGGGGCTCTGATGCATCGACATGGGCGTTGTCACAGGAACTGGAGCGGAGCAGCAAAAGGGCCGATGGCCAGCCTCATTCAGGCAGCGATGGTCGCAGCTTGCCATAGCTCCGCCGCCTCTGCCCTGAACAGGCGCCACGTCCGGCGGGAGATCAGATGGCGCTGGAGGTTGTAGGTGTTGTAAACGGCGGAGTGAACAGACAGGAGCCGCTGGGCTGACCCGGCTGACTTGAAGCCCTGCATCTTCCGTTCGCGTCGTCGCACCACCTGATGCGAGTTCTCGGCACGATTGTTCTTGCGTAAGCCCTGCTCATGGCGCGCCGAGAGGACCAGCTCCCGGCGCGCTGCTCCATAGGAGGGCAGCTTGTCTGTCACAAGCACGCTCGGAGCATAGCCCTGCCTTTTCAGCAATCTGCCCATGAGCTTCAGAGCGGCTGCTTTGTCCCGTCTGGGCTGCAGGAGGATGTCGAGGATTTCGCTCTCGCTTTCGACGGCTCGCGGCTGTGTTGCACGGATCGGTTAGTGGACGTACCGAGCCCACCCCAAGCCTCGGCTTAAGCGATGCGGACGGACTTCGGGCATCCAAGCTCAAGCATGCGGTTCAAGGCATGAACGGCGATGGCGACCTCCGTCGTGCGACGCCGGGCCGTTCGCGAGCGCAGCGCGTCTCCAATCACTCGTTTGAAGCGGCTGATAACTGACTCCACCAGAGCCCGACGCGTGTACCCGGACCTCTTCTGCCAGCCCACGCGCCCATGCTCGGCCATGCTTTGGAGGTGCCGATCACGCTGGGTCGGAGCGCTCTCCGCCATCTCGCTCAGCACCGCTGTTGATCGCGGTGGCACGATCACGTCAGCATCAGGATGGCGCTTAGCAACAGTGTCGTAGATACCAGCCTGATCATAGGCTCCGTCGCCGATGAAGGAGGCGAGCGAGCCCTTCACCTGGTCGAGCAAGGGCTCAACCTGCGAGCCGTCATCGACGTCACTGGTCGTCAGCTCAGACGCCAGGATCTGTCCGGTTTCGACATCGACACCGATGTGCAGCTTGCGCCAGGATCGGCGTCTGCGGGTGCTATGCTTCTCGATCAGCCACTCGCCGGGCCCGCACAGCCGCAAGCCTGTGCTGTCCACCAGCAGGTGAATGGGCCCGGTGCGGGACTGCAACCGTGGGACCTCCAGAGTTTCGGCGCGGCGGCTCAGGGTCGAGTGATCTGGTACGGCAAGATCCAGCCCCAGGAGCTTCAGGATCGAGCCGATCAGACCTTCGGTTTGGCGCAGCGCCAGCCGGAACACTGACCGCAGCGTCAATGCCGTTGCGATGGCGAGGGCAGAATAGTGGGGCTGACCGCCTCGAGTGATGCGAGGCTCGGCCCGCCAGGCGGCAATCGCCTCTTCAGTCAACCAGACCGTGAGACTGCCCCGCTGACGCAGGCTGGCGTCGTACTCGGCCCAGTTCGTCACCCTATGCCGCTGCTTGGGAATACGGTGCCGGCGAGTGGCATTGGCTTTGAACGGCACGGGAGACATCCGACATGAAAGGCACAGGCCTCCTATGTCAGCCAGTTTCGGTTACCAACTCACCTATTCGTGCAACAAGGCGGCTGCGCACCTTCTGTCGCATTGCCCGCCAAGCGTCATCCGAGCTGGCGAACGCAGGCATAGTCGCGCTCAGTCCTATCAATGAGATCAGCACTGCTCTTAGCATCAATTGAGTACTCCGGCCTTCAGATTGCATTTTCGCGACATTCTACACGCGTCGCATCCTGTCCCACATGCGGTTGCGCATCATCGGACAGGCGATGATTCCCGACGCCAGTCATAAACAAACTGGCATGGCATCCAACGATCCGCAAAATGACGGTTGTTTCGGTTGACAGAATTCAGCCTTCCTAGCCAAACGTGAACACGTATGCCTCAACACCGGGATCAAGGAACCGAATTTCGAAAGTGCGCTCTCCTACATCATCATCTTGGCGGATCAACTGGTAGAGCCGGATCTCCGAAACCGTCCCATTCCCGTTGGCGTCGATATCGGTACCACGGTTTGTCCCTGGTGCTTTGCCATCGATCGTGACTTGAAACCGTACCGGTCTGCCGTCGCGGCTGGGCCCAAGGACCAAGTGCAGGTCCCTGGCGCGGAATTTGTAGGAGATCGCCCCTCCTGACTGACTGAGCACAGCCTCCTCAGATCCAATGGTCCAGTTCCCGGCGAGAGCCCATTCGTTGAGCCGTAAACGTCCGGCGGAATAGACCTGCGCTTCGTCGGCGCCAACCTGTTCAGGCGACGCGAAGTTGGAGGCTCTTTTGTAACCGAGATAGGTCTCGCCCGATTGGACGCTGTCGAAGTCAGCTCCAGCTTCCGCTCCTTTTGCGTCTGGCGCGACGAAGCCCTTGTCTGCTCTTTGTGTCCCGCCTTCCGCCAGCAGTTCCTGAATGACACGCTCCGACTCCTCGTAGTCGCCTTCGCCGAAGTGGTGGTGCCTGATCTGTCCTCGCGGATCGATAAAGTAGTGGGCAGGCCAATAGCTGTTTCTGAAGGCGCGCCAGATCTTGAAGTCGTTGTCGATCGCCACCGGGTAGGTGATCCCGAAATTCTGGACCGCACGCTCGACGTTGTGGATGCGCTTTTCGAACGCGAACTCGGGAGCATGGACGCCGATCACGACGAGACCCTGATCCTTGTACTTCTCGGCCCAGGCCCGTACGTACGGCATCGTGCGAATGCAGTTGATGCAGGAATAGGTCCAGAAGTCGATGAGGACGACCTTGCCGCGCAGCTGTTCAGTCGTCAGTGGCCCGGAGTTCAGCCACTTCACGGCCCCATCAAGGGACGGGAACTTGCCTTCGATTGGCAAGCTGCTGCGATAGCCCTGACCAGCCTTGTTGACGGCTAGAGTCGCGTCTGGTCCTACGGAACTCGTCGAGATGGCATCGGGCTTGCTCTGAACCTGATCTAGCAACGATTGTTCGATCCCGGCTGTGCTGGCGTAGGACAGGCGTGCCAATAGGCCGGTGTCGAGGCCGAGGACGATTGCTGCAACGCCTGCAAGAACTGCTATGCCCATGGCCTGTTGAACGCGGTGGCTGACACCGATCGATCGCTTCATCATCGCAAAGACCCGTCCCCCTGCCAGGACGGCCAGCGCCAAGAATGTTGCCGCACCGGCGGAGTAGGCCAGCAACAGCAACGATGTCTGCAAATTGGCTCCCTGGAGAGCGGCTCCCGTCAGAACCAATCCCAGGATCGGGCCGGCGCAGGGCGCCCAGAGGAGCCCTGTCGCGGCTCCCAGGAGCATTGATCCACTGGCACTTGGCCGATCTGAGGGCGCAACCCCAGACAAGCGTCCCCCAAGGGCAACCACGGGCCGGGTCAGGAAGGCGGCCGCGCGTGCCGAGACGAGGGTCACGCCAAATACAGCGAGCAAGGCGATGGCAGCAGCGCGCGCGATTTCGTTTGCATGCACCGCCCAACTTCCGCCGACGGCAGCAAGGGTCGCGACCGCCGCAAATGTGCCGGCCATGCCCAACGCCATCGGCAGGATGCTTCTGGCAAACGGCTGGCCCGTCCTGGAAAAGACAAATGGCAGGATCGGAAGGATACAAGGACTGACGATCGTCAGCACTCCTGCCAGATAGGAAACGATGAACAGGGTCATGGCCGGGCCTCTCGGATGGGGTCAATGCGCTGGTGAACTGGCCGGGGCGAACGCGACCCGCATCTGTTCAGCTTGAAGTATCTGGCATGTGTCCAGGACAGGCCGAAGTGTATCGCAGTGTAGGTGCCTGGAGCGCAGGATCGCACCCAATTGCCGCAAAGTAACGTCTCAAAGGGTCCGCCCGGAGCGTCGCGTTGATGGGTTTGGCAGCCGAAAAGGAATTTTTTGTCAGGACGTGTATCATTGCATCGGCTAGATACAGAAAGGTACAAATCTCCGATGGGAGGTGGGATGCTCACGTAAATCGGGATGCTAAAGTGGCTCGGCACAATCTGCGGTGATGGACATGGAGCATACAGACCACATCCTGATCGTCGATGACGATCGCGAAATCAGAGAACTCGTTGCCGATTACCTGAAGAAGAATGGTCTCCGCGCAACCGTCGCTGCTGACGGACGGCAAATGCGGACGTTTCTCGAAGCCAACCGGGTCGATCTCATTGTCCTTGACATTATGATGCCGGGGGATGACGGGCTGGTTCTCTGTCGCGAACTTCGGGCGGGAAAGCACAAATCGACGCCGATCCTGATGCTGACCGCACGAAGTGACGAGACTGACAAAATCGTTGGCCTCGAGATGGGCGCCGACGATTATCTGGTGAAGCCATTCGCCGCTCGGGAGCTGCTTGCTAGGATCAAGGCGGTGCTGCGCCGCACGCGCATGATGCCGCCGAACCTGCAGGTGACGGAAGCCGGCCAATTGTTGACCTTCGGCGATTGGCAACTCGATACGACGATGAGGCACCTCCTCGACAAGGAGGGAACTGCCGTTGCGTTGAGCGGCGCCGAGTACCGCCTGCTTCGTGTCTTCCTGGACCATCCACAACGTGTTCTCACACGGGATCAGTTGCTCAACCTGACACAAGGACGCGAATCCGAACTCTTCGACCGATCGATCGATTTGCTCGTCAGCCGGCTTAGGCAACGCCTCCGCGACGAGGCTCGCGAACCCGCCTATATCAAGACCGTCCGCAGCGAAGGCTATGTACTCGCAATGCCGGTCGAGATCACGACGGCACGACAATGATCATGGAAAGCTGGCATCACAGGCTCTTTCAACTGCCGCGAACCTTACGATGGCAGCTGTTTCTCATCCTCTTTGCCGGATTGGCCGTAGCGCACGTTCTTTCGTTTGGGGTCCTGTTCCTTGAGCGTTACACGGCCGCCAAGACGATGATGCTCGGCAACTTGGAGAAGGACGTCGGGATCTCTCTGGCCCTGCTCGATCGCCTGCCAGCAGGCGAGCGCCAGCAATGGATTGCCACGCTGGAGCGGGGAAACTATCGATATGAGCTCGGGCCAGGTCTCCCTGGCGTTCCCGAGCTGAGCGGGCTGGGCAAAGAGGTCGCAGACATCATCCAGACAGCGGTAGGACAGCGGCTGCCAGTTACCATTGAAACCATTCCGGACGTACGGCAACGGGTTCAAGCTCATGTGACACTTAGCGATGGCTCTCAAGTGACGATCGACTTACGTCCAAGGGTCATGCCGCTCGCCTCGTGGCTTCCCTATGTTCTGTTAGCACAACTCGCCCTTCTCTTGCTGTGCACCTACATTGCTGTCCGCTCGGCAATCAGGCCGCTTCACCGGCTCGCAACGGCGGCCGAGGCCTTGGATCCTAGCAAAGAGGCGGCTCGGCTCGATGAAACCGGACCGGCAGAAGTCGCCTACGCGGCGACAGCTTTTAACACGATGCAGGACCGGATCACCCACTACCTCAAGGAGCGGGTCCAGATCCTGGCTGCGATCTCGCATGACCTTCAGACGCCCATTACGCGCATGAAACTCCGTGCCGAGGTCGCTGAGGATGGCCCGGGAAAGGAGAAACTTCTCAGCGACCTCTCGGAGATTGAGCGACTTGTACGCGAGGGTGTGGCTTATGCCAGGACAGCACATGGCAACGTCGAAAAGCCGGCTCGGATCGATGTCGGTTCTTTCGTTGAGAGCATCGTCTCCGATTATCAGGATACGGGGAAGGCCGTAAAAGCTCTACAGACGATTGATGCCGTCGTGACCACACGGCCCCATGCTCTCCGGCGGATCCTGACGAATCTCATCGACAATGCCCTGAAGTTTGCTGGAGAGGCGGAAGTCGATGTCGGGAGGAAGCCGGATGGGCAAATTTACATCGTTGTCCTCGATCGCGGCCCGGGGATTCTCGATGGGCAACTCGAAGCTGTTCTTCAGCCCTTCTATCGGCTGGAGCAGTCCCGGAACCGGGATACGGGAGGAACCGGTCTTGGCCTGGCCATAGCCCAGCAACTGGCCTTGGCAATCGGCGGTTCGCTCAACCTCAAGAACCGGTCTGGCGGGGGCCTTGCCGCGGAGATTGTCCTTGGCTGACCCCACCTCGACACCCACTCACGCAACGGAGGGTGCCGCCATCATCCAAGGGACGGAAGACTGCCGACACCTGGGGTATTGACGAGGACCTCGATCGGCCTGAACTGGTCCTTCGCTTCCTGAACCATACGAGAAATGTCGTCCGGCGTCGTGCCGGGGAGTGCGACAACAACAGTCGTATGCGGAAATCCCCTGACAAGATCCTGCATCGCTGTTGTGTCGCGGGCTGCGAGGATGACCCGATGCCTGCGCTGGACAACGTCCTTGGCAACGGAGAGGCCGAACAGGCTGGAACTGTCGGCGATAAGCCAAACCGGGCCCGCCCGCCGCATCGATGGAGGAATGCCGCTGCCATCGCCAATCTTAAGCCAAATGGGAACACCCATAACGATCTCCAGTAAGAGGCAGATTCTCTAGAATTGAACTCGGAGTGACAGCCCCCATGGCTGTGGCGCCACGGGGGGGCACACCTCGGAAAGCCAGCTGTTCGGCAAAGCGCCGCTTGCAGCCCCCGCCTGGACGGGCCTTAAATCAGGTTGATTGCGACATCGATGTTGCCGCGCGTGGCCTTGGAATAAGGGCACGTCTGGTGGGCCTCATCGACGAGAGCCCGGGCGGTCTCCGGTTCGATGCCCGGGAGGCTTACATTGAGACGAGCCTGGAGGGAGAAGGCATCGCCGGTTTGACCAATATCGACCTCCGCATTGATCGCGTGGTCCTTCGGAAGCTCAATCTTCCGCTTGGAGGCTGCTTTGGCGATCGCGCCGAGGAAGCAGGCCGACCAGCCGGCTGCAAAGAGCTGCTCGGGATTTGTACCGCTTCCCTTTCCCACGAAGTGAGATAGCTGGATATCGAGACGACCGTCGTCGCTGCGCGATGTACCATCGCGTCCGCCGGTCGTGCGAGTCTTGCCGGTGTAGAGAACCTTTTCAATCTTTGACATGGTATCGGCTCCTTGCATCGCTGAGGATTGTGCTGTCAGCGTAGCCAACAGATGCCGGAACCACGTATCCGGGATGTTTGCAGATCGGCCCGAATTGTAAGCGCACGTTTCGTTCAGGGCTCCTGATACAAAAGCTTACAAAAGGCGTCCAAGCGAACACAATGGAGACACACGACGGTCCTGTTCTATGGCTCCGGTTCATTCATCAGAGGGATAAAGCGATGACAGAGAGTATCGACCGTTCGAGGCGCAACTTCGTGGGCTTGGCTGCCCTAACGGCGGCGGCCTCGCAACTTGGGATGATGGGCGCCGCACGTGCGCAGGTACCCACTGCAGCCCTATCCCGGCTTCCGCCGCTAACGCGAGGCGCTCATACATCCTTCTCCTCGCTTAAGCAGGTCGAGGCAGGCGTCCTGAATGTTGGGTACGCGGAGGCCGGTCCTTCCGATGGCACGCCTGTGATCCTGCTGCACGGCTGGCCTTATGACATTTACACCTATGTTGACGTCGCGCCCGTTCTTGCCGAGGCAGGTTATCGGGTGATCGTGCCCTATTTGCGTGGGTACGGAAGCACGCAATTCCTCAAGAGCGATACGCACCGTAACGGCCAACAGTCGGCGATCGCCGTCGATATCATTGCCCTGATGGATGTTCTCAGGATCGAGAAGGCGGTCGTGGCCGGCTGCGACTGGGGGGCGCGCACCGCCAACATCCTTGCGGTGCTCTGGCCGGAGCGGTTCAAGGCGATGGTCTCCGTGAGCGGCTATCTTATTGGCAGCCAGGCACTCAACCAGATGCCGCTGCCGCCTCAGGCTGAGCTGCAATGGTGGTATCAATATTACTTTTCTACAGAGCGTGGGCGCCTTGGGTATGAGAAGTACCGACGCGAGTTCGCCAAGCTGATCTGGCAACTCGCCTCACCAAAGTGGGATTTCGACGAGGCGACATTCAACCGTAGCGCCGCCGCCTTCGACAATCCCGATCATGTCGCGATTGCGATCCATAACTACCGCTGGAGGCTTGGCTTGGCAGACGGCGAGCGCCGGTACGACGACCTCGAGCGCCGTCTGGCTGAATTCCCGGTGATCAGCATCCCATCGATCACTCTCGAAGGTGATGCCAATGGCGCACCTCACCCGGATCCGGCTGTGTATGCCAAGAAGTTCTCCGGCAAGTATGAGCATCGCCTGATCACTGGCGGGATAGGCCACAACCTGCCTCAGGAGGCCCCACACGCCTTCGCCCAGGCGGTTGTTGATGCCGATCGTGCTTGATTGAAGTCGTGCGCCGAGCCACTATCGAGGTGGCTCGGCATGCTCAGCCTGTCTAAGCGCTGGTGTTCGCAGAGGCAATGACGCGCTACCTTACATTGCTCCGCGTTTCCCTTGGTTTCTGTCCGTCATCGGAACGAGGCACGGATCTCCTCAACGGTCTGCTTCGGGCTTTGAAGATGAGGGTAGTGTCCGATACCAGGCAGAAGGGTGATGTCCGCATTGACCCTGTTCGCGAACTCGATCCCCATCTCCTTCGTGATGTAGACGTCCTTTTCGCCCCACACTATCCTTACGGGTGTTTTGAGCTTGTGCAGGTTCGCTTCGAGAAAATCTTCGTCGCGGGTGAAGTTGGCATAGTAGTGGTAGAAGGCCTCGGGTGGCGTCATTCCCCCATGGCTCCATCCACGGGAGACGTCCTCCTTGAAGTCAGCGGAGACGTCAAACTGCGCCTCTTTGGACAGTCCTCCCCTCACTGCAGTGTCAAGAATTTCCCCGCCAGTCCTGGTCTTGTAGGTAGCGAGTATCGCCGTTGCCGAAGGCTCAGACTTCAGACTTTGCAATCTATCGTGCATGTACTGGGGCCGGTTGAAGGGCGCGAAGTCACCCACGATGATAGTCCTAGTGGCCTTCGGATCGTCCAGAGCCAACAGCAGCGCCGGCAGGGCACCGATATCTGTCGCATAGATCGTGAGCTTCGATGTATCGATACCAGCCTTCTTGATGTATTCGCCTAAGACACCCGCGTAGTCTTTTGGCGAGTAGGAGAACCTATCGGCGGCAGGCCGCGATGAAAGACCATAGCCCGGCCAGTCGATGGCATGGACCTCGTAGTCTGCGGAGAGATCCCTGGATATCTCTTTCCAGGCGCATAACGTCTCCGGAAACCCATGTAGCAGAAGCACTGTCCCTTTAGGACTCGGAGGGCCGGCTCTCATCCTTCTGAGCGTGATGTCGGAAGTTACATCAATGTATCCGATGTCCATGGCCTGTTCCTTCGCGGCAGATATGTCGGTGCAGCTCCAAGCAGTCGAGGAGCCGAGGACAAAACCGAAAATGGCAAACAACGAACGCTTGAGCATAGCAGATCCCTCCAGAAAACTCGGGGAGTTCATTGAATCATTCGGTTGACCTGTGCCTGTAGCCACGGACCGACGAGGAGAATGACAGGGACGACAATCACGTATCCGATGCCCCATGAGCGCAGCCATGTGAGGGCAAATTTCTCCGAGAAGCCCACGTTGAGTGCGAGCAGCACAAAGGAGATAACACCCGTCGTCACGATGCCCATCAGCAGGGCAAAAGCGATCTTCCGTTTCGATTGTGTTGTCACTGAAGTTTCCATGATGATTCGCGCCCGACGTATCATGCCGAGCCGGCTATGCGCCGGCTCGGCATGACCTTGATCAGCGAACGGTCTTGAATGCGGCACGCATCTCGGCGCTGAAGAGTTCGGGCTCTTCCCAGGCAGCAAAATGGCCACCTTTCTCGACCCGATTGTAATAGATGAGATTCGGATAAGCCCGCGACAGCCAACTCTTCGGCGGCTTGTAGACCTCTCCTGGAAACACCGTCACGGCTACTGGCACCTTCACAGGGGTCAGTTTCGCGCCGGAGGCGGTATTTTCCCAGTAGATCCGCCCACTCGATGGGCCGGTGTTCGTCAGCCAATAGAGCGTGATGTTGTCGAGGATCGCGTCCTTGCTGAGAGCCGCCTCGGGGTCGCCCCGCGTGTAGACCCAATCGGCGATCTTGTCATACAGCCAGGCGGCCAAGCCGACTGGCGAGTCCGCGAGCCCATAACCGACCGTCTCAGGCCGGGTTCCCATGATCGCGGCGTATCCGAAGCCGTTGTTCAGGAAGTCCCGGGCTTCATCGAAAATGACCTTCTCTTCGGGGGACAGGTTGTCCGGTGTCGGGCCGCCGCTCCTGAGAGCAAGCGCGGCATCGGGTGGGAAGGTGGTTGCACGTTCGATCCGGTTGACGTGGATCGCCAGAAGTCCTTCAGGTGCCTGACGGCCCAGGGCGTCGCTGATGATGGCGCCCCAATCTCCGCCTTGAGAAACATACCTCGGATATCCGAGGCGCTTCATGAGCACATCCCATGCCGCCGCGATACGCTGCGGGTTCCAACCCTTCGTTGTGGGTTTCTGCGAGAACCCAAAGCCTGGAATTGTCGGGAGTACGAGATGGAAGGCGTCTTCGGCTTTGCCGCCATGAGCCGTGGGATCAGTAAGGGGCCCGATCAGGTTCAGGAGCTCGAAGACTGATCCTGGCCATCCATGGGTCATGATCAGCGGCAGCGCATTCTCGTGAGGAGAGCGGACGTGGATGAAGTGAATGTCCACCCCATCGATGTTTGTCAGGAACTGTGGAAAGGCATTCAGCTTGGCCTCGGCCTGACGCCAATCGTATGCGGTCTGCCAATACTCCACGAGGGCCTTCAGCTTTTCGGGCTGAACGCCCTGCGATCGGTCAGTCACGGTTTTCCCGTCTGGCCATCGTGTCCCGGTAAGGCGCACGCGCAGGTCAACGAGAGCCGCCTCCGGGATGCTTACCTGGAAGGGTCGCACCCAATCCGGAGCGGGCTTCCTCACAGCATCTGAGGCCAAAGCGCCTGCCAACGGAAGGGCAGCTGACGCCAGTCCCATCGTCGCACCGCCCAAAAGCAGCGAGCGACGAGAGAACTGTCGATCCTCTGATGTGTCCTGCAATGACATTTCGCTCTCCACGGTGTTGAGGTCCATCAGGAAGCTCACTCCACGGGTTCGAGGAGAGGGGCACCCTTCGTGACGATGTAAGTCGCCAATTCCGACGCTTTGCCCGTGCCGACGTTCTTGGCGATATGCGCCACACCAGCCGGGATGAACAGCGCCTGGCCTACCGTGAGGGTAACAGGCTGACGGCCTTCGAGCTGATACTCGAGAGTTCCCTCAAGCACGTAGGCGACCTCTTCGCCAGGGTGCCTGTGGTTGATCGATACAACACCGGGATTGAAGTCGACTTTTACCTGAAGGACTTCTTTTCCGGGTACGCTGATATCGCTTTTCACTAAATCAGTGCGCTGGGTCACGTGCTGCTGAGCCTGGGCGGCCTGAAGCGACAGCGCACCGAACGCGATTACGCCGGCGGACATCAAGAGATTAAGCGCTTTCATCTGCTCTTCCTTCCGAGGAGGCGACATGCCTCGTGCTGGTGGAAAGATCGCGCTACTTCTGTGTCCTGGATGTTTCAGGGACACTGCCCGAATGTATCGGACTGCCTCTAGACGCTGATGTTGATACATTCGGATACAAATAATCTACACCAGACGGGTGGGTGCCATGCGCCCTGGCGCGGGAGACATAGATTAAGGAGAACACCGAAAGGATCGCGATCATGGCTATCAGCACAAGCCGCACTAAACGTTCCTGCGGCTTGGATCCTGCTTCAACTCCAGGGTAGCACTCAGGCCGGGGTTTGGTTTTCCAACGCATTGGAGTCTCTCCAGAGATCCTAGTTCGACATGAGCGGCTCGCTCGGCGTCCTCTCGCAGATCCACTTCATTGAGTTACGGGCACGTTCGGCAAACGGGTCGTCGAAGTCATGTGGTTCGGTGATCGGAAGCTGAAGACAAACACTCTGGGCCGGCAGAACCTGGCACCAGTCATGGATCAGCTGCTTATAGCTCCGCCCGACCGCCCGCATGTTGCAGTCCAAATCGCACAAGCCGAGCGGGTTGACGTTGCCGTTCTCCTCGCGCAGGGCGGTGTCCCAATCGACCTGATCGGTAAGTGAGTACCAGGTGAAGCCGATCATCGGCACGCCGGAGTTGCGCACGCGCAGCACGTTGGACCATTCTTTCCAGAGCCACTTGACCGCCTCGTCGCCCCGTGGGCCCTCCTTGACGTTCGTCTCCGTGTGCATGACCGGTAGCATGTGCGGTCGTGATACTGTCGGGTGATCTCAGCATAGCCGAAAACCTCGTCGGAGGCGCTGGTGTGTCCACGGGCCGAGACGAGATGCTCGTTGGTCACGTAATAGTCGTTGCCCATGATGCAGTGACGCTTGAGGTTGGCCTGCATGAAGAAGTCGTACTCTTTCCGGCTCATGCCGTTGTCCATGAGATAGACGAACATGTCCGAGTCGACCCGGCGGCTGTAGTTGAGGTCGAGCGGGAGAAAGCGGCGGGCGTTGTAGAACTCGGCGACCGGAATCGCGCCCGGGCAGCCGGGGTGGAAGTGCTCCGAGGCCTCGCTCTGGATGAAGATGGCATCGGCACGGACATCGAGGATCGTCCCCATGGCCAGCACATTGGCCTTGACGATGTGCTTCAGGGCCGTGACGAAGGCCTGATCGCTCGTAAGCTGCTCGTTCCACCAGCCATAGGCCGCAGAGAATACGGCGCAGACGAACATCTCGTTCACCGGCGTGTAGACTTGAACCCAGGGAAAGCGCTCGGCGAGGGCGCCGGCATACCCGGCAAAGAGCTCTGGAAAGCCGGGGTTCTGGAAATTGCCGATCCAGTCGGGCACGCCGAAGTGACACAGGTCGACAATCGGCACCACATTGCGGCGATGGAGTTCACCAAAGGTCTGATCGCAGAAGTCCCAGTCGTAGCGCCCGTGACCGAGCCACGTCGTGTGGATCGGCGGGCCATACCGCAATACCCTGATGCCGACGTCGTCGAGCAGGTCGAAGTCGGTCTTCCACAGAATGTAATGCCCGCACTTTTCCATCTCATCGATGCGGGTCCGGCCGCCATTGATGGTCGGATAGCTGTTCTCAATCCCTGTGGCGAACAGAAACGTCGAGACCGTCATGGTGGACCTCGCTTGTGATGGAGGGGTGAGTTTCGGCGCGAGCCTTGGTCAGAACGGCATCCTTTGCCAAAAAGGCGTGTATCGCGGACACCACCTGCGCCCCTTCGCCCACCGTCGCAGCGACCCGCTTCACCGAACCGGACCGGACATCGCCGACAGCAAAGACGCCGTTGAGGCTCGTCTCCAACGGCCTCCGGCCAGAAGTCACATCGGCTCCGGTCAGAACGAAGCCCTTCGGGTCCAGCGCCACTTGCGACGATTCCAGCCACTGCGTGTTGGGCGAAGCACCGATGAACAGGAACAGATGCCGTATCGGCCGGCGGATTTCCTCTCCGGTTGCCAGGCGCCAGCGCACCGCCTCCATCCGTCCGGGCTGTCCCTCCAGTCCGGTGATCTGGGCCTGGGTGACGATCTCCACATTGGGAAGAGATTCGATCCGGTCAACGAGATAGCGCGACATGCTTGCTGCGAGATCCCGACCGCGTACAAGCAGCCATACCTTCGCGACCTGGCTGGCAAGGTAGACCGCGGCCTGCCCCGCCGAATTGCCCCCGCCGACGAGAGCGACCTCCTGTCCAGTGCAGAGCTTCTTCTCCAGAGGCGAGGCCCAATAGTGGACGCACGCGCCTTCGAACCGCTCCAGGTCGGGCACCTCGAGCCGCCGGTAGCGGGCGCCCGTGGCGATCACCACCGAGCGAGCCCGGACCCTCTCGCCGTTGAGCAGATGCACCACATACGGGCCGCCTCCCACCGCTCCCTCACCTTCAAGTCTGGCGGCCTCGTCCGGCATCGCCATCTCGGCTCCGAACTTGTGAGCCTGCGTGTAGGCGCGCGCCATCAGGGCCATACCGGTGATCCCGGTGGGAAAGCCGAGATAGTTCTCGATCCGCATGGAGGCGCCCGCCTGGCCGCCGAAGGTGCGGCAGTCGAGCACCAGGACCGAGAGCCCCTCTGAGGCCGCGTACACGGCAGTGGCCAGGCCAGCAGGGCCTGCACCCACGATTGTCACGTCATAGACCCGATCCGGATCGAGCGGACCCACCAAGCCAAGGCAGCGGGCCAACTCGTCTTCGCTCGGGTTGCGCAGCATTCGCCCATCCGGGCACAGGACGATCGGCAGTTCTCCGGGATCAACACCGAACTGCTCGACAAGCGCCCTTGCCTCCGGATCGCTGTCCGGATCGAGGCTCTGGTGCGGATGGCCGTTGCGGGACAGGAAGCCACTCAGCCGCAGCACGTCACCATGCTCCTCCGCTCCGACAATCACCGGCCCGCCGGCGCCCAACTCCACCAGCCCCATGCGTCGCAGGATCAGCGCCCGCATGATGCGCTCGCCCAGTTCCGCCTCGGCGATCAGCACGGCCCTGAGCTTTTCGGGCGGAATGACCAGAGCCTCCACCGGCTCGACAACCAGGGCCTCGACGAGGGAGGGGCGGCCGGAAAGCTGGGTGAGCTCGCCCATGATCTCCCCGGCCTCATGCGTGATAATCAGCAGGCGCTTTCCGGAAGCGTGCTGGATGATCTCCACCCGGCCGGTCAGGATCACCGCCAGGCCGCGTCCTGCTTCGCCAACCCGGACCAGCGTCTCGCCGGGCTGGTAATGGCGGACCTCGCCAAACCGGCGCATGCGAGCGATCTCAGCCTGCTCAAGGACGGGAAACGCCTGCTCCCGGCGTCTTTCCATAACCGAAGGTCCTGCGGCAGCTATGGAAGGCATCGTTCGCTCCTGAGCCAGATGCTAGATAAACTGCCGCCGAAACACCCGGGGCGAGTGGCCGGTAAACCGTCGGAACAAGGCGGAGAACCGGCTGACGCTGCCATAGCCGATGATGTTCGCCACCTCGGTGATCGACAGCGAGTGGTCGGCCAGCAATGTCCTGGCCCATGTGATGCGACGATCCATCTGGTAACGGTGTGGCGGAACCCCAAGGGCCTGCTTGAACGCGCGACAGAAATGATACGGACTGAGCCGGACGATCGCCGCCAACTCAACCAGGGAGATATCCTGGTGCAGATTCGCCTCAATGTAGTCGCACACGGCCTTGCACTGCCAGTTCGCCAGCCCTCCTTTCTGGTGACGGGTTGCATCAACGCCGCCGTCGCGCAAGCGATGAGCTGCCTGAAAGCTCATGATCTCCGACAGCATGACCACCGAGAACGACTCGACATAGACACGGGAATAGTTCTCGGGATGAGCCAGAATGCGTTCGAGCCGCAGCATCATCTGGGTCAGGAATGGATGCTCGAAATGCATGATTGGATAGAGCTGCTGCCCGCCGGCGTCGAGAGAAGAGCATAGCTTCGGGTCGAGGTAGGCCGCCGTGAAAGCCATGGCGCTCGATCCCGGTTGTGCCCAGCCCCGAAGGCGGCATCCGGCCGGGATAAAGGTCAGTTTGCCCCGATTGTCCTTTATCGTGGAGCGTGGCAGACCATCGAGGTTTGTTTCGCCGTCTCTGCGATAGCAGTTCAGGAGGACGACGCAGTGGCGGCTGCTGTGAAGCGTAAAGTCGTAGGGCTTGGGGTGCGCCATCATTACATGAGCGGCGTCGAGCACTTCCCATCCATGGCTCAACTTCAAAATGTCCGCCTTCGATCGGTGGAATTGCACGGCGATGGCATCGTCTGGGTTCATGGCGCCCTCCCGGGGAGGCCTTGGCCCAGAAGATCGCCGGGCAGCCAAAGCACAGGGTGGATGAATACCCTTAGAACAATGTTTCACGCATAAACGGGTACGACGGTTTTGCTGCTGATCCGGCATGGGCCCGACACTGGCAGCCGATTAGTTCACGATCCCTATACCATCGGGCCAACACTATATCCCTCTTCCGCCATGAGCACTATGAAACACCCTGAATAGATCCGGAGCGTCGCAATCACCTTTAAGTGAGTCGGATTTCCGCATTTTCGGGCGAGTTACCGCAAAGCTGGATCTGTTGCTCTTTCTCTTGAACGGTAAGATGCCTCGGGCTCGCGCGATTCCGCCTGCACTATGGGGCGCGAGACGAATGCGGGCATAATGCTCGCCGACGCATGGCCGACTATGGATTCTGGCCGCAATCTCAACTGCTTCAACCACCGCTTGATGGCGCAGGCCATTCTCCGGGTGCTGGCAGAGACGGGAATGCTCGCGACAAAGACACAAAGCGTGTGGTGGTCGCTCGAGGGATCGGCGCTCGCCTCGCTCGACGATATCCTGGGGAGTCAAAGACAGGACCCTCTTGATGGCATGTCACCCCTGGCTCGCCGGGCCAGGACTTTGGGCCTGGATATAATCATCGACAATATCACTCTGAGCAGGAGGCGCCGTTCTAAGCCCGCCCGGGTTCCGGTTCCTGACTCGACTCCGGCCGAATGAGGGGAAATCTCCTATGACCAGGATCCTTGTCGTCTACTACTCGTCGTACGGCCATATCGAGCAGATGGCCCAAGCCGTTGCGGAGGGCGCCCGCTCTGTTGCAGGCACCGATGCCATCATCAAGCGGGTTGCGGAACTCGTTCCCGAGGAAGTCGCGCGCAAGGCCGGCATGAAGATCGACCAGGACGCCCCGATCGCGGATCCGAATGAATTCGGCGATTACGACGCCATTATCTTCGGCACGCCGACCCGCTACGGCGGAATGGCGGCGCAGATGCGCAACTTCCTCGACCAGACCGGGAGCCTGTGGGTGAAGGGAGCGCTCATCGGCAAGGTCGGCAGCGTTTTCGGCTCCACGGGCACTCAGCATGGCGGTCAGGAAATGACCATCACATCGTTTCATACCACGCTCCTGCACCATGGCATGATCATCGTCGGCCTGCCCTACTCCTTTGCCGGCCAGTCCAGGATGGACGAGATCACCAGCTGCTCACCGTATGGAGCCTCCACGATTGCCGATGGCGACGGCTCCCGCCTGCCGAGCCAGAACGAGCTTGATGGTGCGCGCTTTCAGGGCCGGCATGTGGCCGAGATTGCGGGAAAGCTGGAGCGTGGCGCTGGGGAAAGAGGGCCTGTCCCAGCCGATATGCAGAACCCAATCGAGACCGTCGGCGGAGCAGCCAGCGAGCCGACATGATGTCCGCCCGGCGACAGTACAATCGTTTCGACGATTCTTGGATCTGTTTCCTGACCCACTCCGGCGGCAGGATCGCGCCCTGTCTCAGAGAGTGGGTCGAATTCCATGATGATTATCGAAGACCAAGCCGACGACACCCTCAGGTTCGATCCGGAGAGGGTGCACCGATACAAGATCATCCTCCGGCGAAACCGGCTCTTTGGCTTCTGGGTGGGGAAGCAACTCGGCAAGATCGATCGCGAGATGCTTCACTACATCGCGAGCGTGGTCGATGCTGACCTGGAAGAACCTGGTGATCTCGATATTATCCAGAAAGTCGGCGACGATATGCGGGCTGCCGGCATCAAAGTGGGTGGAGCTGCGCTTCGCGCGAAACTCGAAGCGTTACATGAGCAGGCCCGCGCTGAGATCGGAGAGCTATCGGCCGACTAATGATCCTTATGAGAGATGCCATGCAAGACCTACTTAAGCGCGTCCTCGCCGCACATGGCGGACTGGACCGGTGGAACAGCTTTAACGAGGTTAGTGCAACCGTTGTGACTGGGGGTGAGTTCTGGGCCACGAAAGGTATTCCCACCGACGACATTCGGCGCCGAGCAAGAGCCGGGATCCATGAGGAATGGGCAACACTCGCGCCATTTGGCAATCCGGATTGGCAAATGACATTCGGCCCCACCCGTGTTGTGGTCGAGGGCAGTGACAAATCGATCGTCGCTGAAAGAGACGATCCAAGATCAGCATTCGCGGGTCATGGGCTCGAGTCCCCGTGGGACCCCTTATACCACGTCCTGGTGATCAGAACCCGTGTGCCCAGTCGCGCAAGCCGATGGACATAATCGTCCAGGGCTGCTCGGTGAGCCTGTTCCACGCGTCACAGCAATGATCGAGGATGTCCT
>NZ_JBVVAK010000081.1:0-37241 GCF_055792825.1 Microvirga sp. GN3 | reverse complement strand
TTCTGTATTGCTCGACGGATTGCCTCTGTCGTCGTGGCGCTGCCGTGTAGAACCTGCCCCATAGTGCTTCCTTCCACTCATGCGAAAAGATTGCACCATCAAAGTCCGGGATTAAACACTTTAGCGCCTGGCTTCGTCGAAGTCTGAAATGGTCTCAAGGACCTGTCCGCAATCTCGCGCTCCATGATGGATGCCCCTGCCGCACCGGCGTGCGCCTTCGCAAGGTGTCGGAACGAGAACGCCCCAACTGAAGCCTCTTACAAACTCCAGCCAGGGCGCGTGCGATGCCGGTTGCAACACCGCGCCACCATTCTACTCTGCCTCCGATAAGCGTCAACGGTGGTCAAACAAAAGCGCCCCGGCTGAAGGCTGAGCACCAAACCTTCTGCCAGGACACATGCGATAGGTTCCGATATCGCCCGCAGAATATGATCGCGGATCGCGATCATGGGAGAGCGCGTGAGCACATCACCATAGAATGGTGATGTGCGGTTGTTGGATCGTGTTCCTCGGTCGCTCGAAACCGTCGGTTAACCATGAAGGTCCATGCTCTCCCTTGTGCTTCAAGGGCTGGGCGGGCTTCCTCTTACCTGGAGACGGTTGATCATGGTGGAGAAAAGTTTCACCGACACGATCGAAGAGAAGTTGGCACTGATCTCTCCGACGTTGAAGGCCATCGAGTTCGGAGGAGATCTGCCCTATCTCCACGAGCTGCAGACGCTTCTCAGACAGCACCTGACAAGCCTTGTCGTCCAGTTCGAGCGAGATCCTGGCCTGGATGCCGCAACGACCGATCTGTACGCGGCAGCTGCCGCTGTCGTGAACGACACCACAAAGGCTTCGCAGCCGCTCGCTCGAAAACGTCGTCTGCTCAAAGAGGCTCAAACTCGCTTCCACGAGCGCATTGCGACGGCACGACCGAGCGAAAGAAGAGCCTGTGCTTCCTGGCGACAGAACGAGCTCTTCCTTGCAGCCTGATCCAAACCCAGGTTCCGCGTCAGCGAACAGTGGACCCTGCTATTGGCTGACGCGGCCCACCGGGTTTAGAAGTCCATGCCACCCATGCCGCCGCCCGGCATCGCCGGAGCGGATTCCTTCCTTGGCAGCTCGGCCACCATGGCCTCGGTGGTGACGAGCAGTCCGGCGACGGAAGAAGCATCCTGGAGGGCCGTGCGAACGACCTTTGCCGGATCCACAATGCCGGCTTGGACCAGATCGACGAATTCCTCGGTCTGGGCATCGAAGCCGAAGGTCTCGGACTGTGCGTTGTCGGTGATCCTGCCGACCACGATCGAGCCCTCGACGCCGGCGTTCTCGGCGATCTGACGGATCGGAGCCTCGAGAGCGCGCAGCACGATGTTGATACCAGCTTGAATATCGGGGTTGTCGCTGGAGAGCTTGGCAACCGCAGCCCTGGCGCGCAGCAGAGCCGTGCCCCCGCCTGGAACGATACCCTCCTCGACGGCCGCCTTGGTGGCATGAAGCGCGTCGTCGACGCGGTCCTTCTTCTCCCTCACCTCGATCTCGGTGCTCCCGCCGACATGAATCACCGCGACGCCGCCTGCGAGCTTGGCCAGACGCTCCTGGAGCTTCTCACGGTCGTAGTCCGAGGTGGTCTCCTCGATCTGCGCCTTGATCTGCTGAATGCGCGCCTCAATGTCTGGCCGAGAGCCAGCTCCGCTGACAATGGTGGTGTTTTCCTTCTCCACCCGCACGGTCTTGGCCCGCCCGAGCATGTCCAGCGTGACATTCTCGAGCTTGATGCCGAGGTCTTCGGAGATCGTCTGGCCGGCGGTGAGAACGGCGATGTCCTCGAGCATGGCCTTGCGGCGGTCGCCGAAGCCCGGGGCCTTCACGGCCGCGATCTTGAGGCCGCCACGCAGCTTGTTCACGACCAATGTCGCAAGGGCCTCGCCCTCGATATCCTCCGCAATGATCAACAGCGGCTTGCCGGTCTGAACGACAGCCTCGAGGATCGGCAGCAGAGCTTGGAGTGACGAGAGCTTCTTCTCGTGGATGAGGATGTAGGGATCCTCGAGCTCGGCCACCATCTTCTCGGCGTTGGTGATGAAGTACGGCGAGAGGTAGCCGCGGTCGAACTGCATGCCCTCGACGACGTCGAGTTCTGTCGCAGCCGTCTTGGCTTCTTCGACGGTAATGACACCCTCGTTGCCGACCTTCTGCATGGCCTCCGCCAGCATGCGGCCGACCTCGGCATCGCCGTTGGCGGAGATGGTGCCGATCTGGGCGATCTCTTCGGACGAGCCAACCTTCTTGGCGCGGGACTGGATGTCCTTCACGGCCTCGGCGGTGGCGAGATCGATACCGCGCTTGAGGTCCATCGGGTTCATGCCGGCAGCCACAGCCTTGGCGCCCTCACGGACGATGGCCTGAGCCAGAACCGTCGCGGTGGTGGTGCCGTCACCGGCCACCGTGCTGGTCTTGCTCGCCACTTCGCGCACCATCTGGGCGCCCATGTTCTCGAACTTGTCGGCCAGCTCGATCTCCTTGGCGACGGTGACGCCGTCCTTGGTAACGCGTGGCGCTCCAAAACTCTTCTCGATCACCACGTTGCGGCCCTTCGGGCCCAGCGTGATCTTCACGGCATCGGCGAGGATGTCGACGCCACGGAGCATCTTCTCACGGGCGCTCGTAGAGAATTTGACTTCTTTGGCTGCCATAGCTTCCTCCAATTCTGATCGTTCTCGAGTGACACCGTCTAAGCGGCTTTCTGGGCGTCAGCAGTCCGTTCGATTACGCCCATGATGCCGGATTCCGTCGGGATCAGGAGCTTTGACCGTCCGTCCAAACCTCGGTGCCGGACCACTTGCTGAAGAGCACGCTGTCGCAGAGGCCAATGGCGACTTCAGCCTCGATGCGGCGGACGACAACAGGGTCGTACACGGGAAGAAAGGTCATAGGGCTCCTCCTTGTTCTGTTCGTCAACGAGGGGCACTCGTATGCGCCGGGCAGTTACTTTAGCACTCGACACACCGGAGTGCTAAGGAGAGATAATCATGCCGCCGGGAGGGCTGCAAGCCTATCCTTCTTGAGGAGAGGAGCTTGGGGGAGAACCGGACCCTCGGGAGCAGCGTTAAACCGCCATACGCTGCTTGGCCGTACCGAGTCCCCTTGAAGCGCGGAGAAGGCCGTTGAGGACATCCGTAAGCGGAGACAGACAACCCTTGCCAAACGACGATACACCGGAGGCCTGAGCTGGCCTTCCTCACCCTCGTCCTCCATGCATGTTCAGGAAGGCGCGGCAAGCCAAATCGCCTCGGAGAATGTCATGACAGACCACAACCACGATCGGCACGAGCATTGGAAGCAGCACGGTGTTCAGGTGATCAAAGGCGATCGCCTCGATCCGAACACAGCGCAGACTCCGGGCATGTTTCGCCAGGCCGCGATCAATCATGCCCGGGTCGGCGCACAGAAAATCTGGGCGGGTACGGTCTCGATCCAGCCGAATGCCAAGACTGGGGTGCATCACCATGGCGAATTGGAGAGTGTCATTTATGTGGTGCGGGGCAAGGCTCGCATGCGCTGGGGCGAGCGGCTGGAGTTCGTCGCGGAGGCCGGGCCGGGGGATTTCATCTATGTGCCACCCTTCGTGCCCCATCAGGAGATCAACGCCAGTCCAGACGAGCCCCTCGAATGCGTCCTGGTGCGCAGCGACAACGAAGCCGTCGTGGTGAACATCACCGATGTGGACCCGGTCGAACAACCGGAGGAGGTTTACTGGATCGATCCGATTCACAAGCAGCCGGAATAGGCGCAGGATAGCGCCCCGGAGACGAGCCCAAACGCAGCCGATGCTTGAATCAGGCCGGCAGAGAATTCACTCCGCTGGCACGCTAGCGCATCGAGCGGATCCGAAGGGCCGCGCCGGTCAATGTGCCAGACAAGAGAAGGACCGCCTGATCAACCGCTAATGTCGCGTCGGATACAGGCCTTCAAATGTCCGGGCGAAACCTCTTCGAGCGGAGGCACCACGGCCGCACATCGTTCCTCCGCATGAGGGCAACGCGTGCGAAAGACACAGCCCGAGGGCGGATTGGCCGGGCTCGGAATGTCACCTCTCAGGATCTCGCGCGTGTGGGCCTTGGCCGGATCCGGAGACGGAATTGCCGAGAGCAGGGCCCGCGTATAGGGGTGACGTGGATCGCGATACAATTGCTCGCTCGGGGCGATTTCCATGATGCGACCAAGATAGAGCACGATGACTGTATCGCAGATGTATTCGACGACGGCCAAATCGTGCGAAATGAACAGCATGGACAGACCAAGGCGGATCTGCAGGTCGCGCAGAAGATTGACGATCTGAGCCTGAATCGAGACGTCGAGCGCGGAGACAGGTTCGTCGGCCACGATCAGCTGCGGCTCGAGCGTTAACGCCCGCGCAATGCCGATGCGCTGGCGTTGGCCGCCGGAAAACTCATGAGCATAGCGATCGAAAGCATCGGCCGGAAGGTCAACTGCCGCAAGCGCCGCCTTGGCACGTTGGGCCCGCTCCTCACGCGTCCCGATCCGTTGAATCTCAAGACCCTCGGTCAGAATCTGCCCGACGGTCATTCGCGGTGACAGGCTGGCGAAAGGATCCTGAAAGATGTACTGCATGTACTTGCGCTGACGGCGCATCTCGGCGGAAGAGAGCTTGGTGAGGTCAATGCCGTTGAAGCGCACCTCGCCCGAAGTCGGTTCGATGAGGCGCAGCACGGAGCGCCCGATGGTCGTCTTCCCGCTGCCTGACTCCCCGACAAGGCCGACGACCTTCCCGCGCGGCACGTCAAAGGAGATATCGTCAAGCGCGCGCACTGCGGAGCCGCGGGAAAGGCCGGTCGGCTTGAAATGCTTGGTCAAACCTCTGACCGAGAGCAGCGGTTCCTCCATCTTAAACCTCCTGCCATCTGATGCAGCGGCTCTTCCGTCCATTGCCGCTTTCGTACAAGGACGGCATTTCGACCCGACATGCGTCGACGGCATAGGAGCAACGGGGAGCAAAGGAGCAGCCTTTCGGGAGCTGAACCAGGCTCGGCACGGAGCCCGCGATGGTCGGCAGCGGGATGCCCCTTCGCCTCAACTCGGTCGCCTCTCCCAGCTTGGGGACCGAGCGCATCAACCCGACTGTATAGGGATGCCGTGGATGTGCGAACACATCGGCGACTGAGCCGGTCTCGACGATGCGGCCGGCATACATCACAGCCACTCGGTCGGCGATCTCCGCCACGACTCCCAGGTTATGCGTGACGAACAGGATTCCCATGCCCCGTTCAGTCTGCAGCTTCTGCAGGAGATCGAGGATCTGGGCCTGGATTGTCACGTCGAGCGCGGTGGTCGGCTCGTCAGCGATCAGCAGGACTGGATCGCAGGCAAGCGCCATGGCGATCGTGGCACGCTGGCGCATGCCACCGGAGAGCTCGTGCGGGTATTGCCTGGCACGCCGTTCGGGATCGGGGATGCCGACTGCGGTCAGGAGCCCGACCGCTGCGGCGGCTGCATCCTTGTGGCTGCGCCCGAGATGGATGCGCATCGGCTCGGCGATCTGCTCGCCGATGGTATAGACGGGATTGAGGCTCGTCATGGGTTCCTGGAAGACCATGGCGATGTCGTTTCCCCGAATTTGCCGCATGCTCTCAGGGTCAAGTTGGGCAAGGTTCTGCGTCTGGCCCGACTTTCCTCGAAACAGAATGCTGCCGCCGGCTATCTGGCCTACCCGTTTTGGAAGAAGGCCCATGATCGACAGGCTGGTGACGGATTTGCCTGAACCGGATTCGCCGACCAGCGCCAGGGTCTCGCCCGGCGCAATGGTCAGATCCAGATCCTGTACGGCCGCGACTTCGCGCTCGCCGATCCGGAAGATCGTCTTAAGACCCGAAATGTCCAGGATCGGGGCCGCATGCATGGCTTCAACTCACGAGCCCGGCGGCTCGAACGATCACGTCGACCTTCGAAGCCTCGTCGGCATTGAGCGAGCGCTGCGGCTGGGCCATCGTGTTGGTGGCAACGACACCGAGTGAACGCATGGCCGTCTTGAAGGCGCCGACACCCGCCGAGCCGGCGCTGGTGCGGGGCAGGGAAACCCAGACCATTTCGAACAGCCGGCACAACCGCTCCTGCTCCTTGCGCGCGGCCTCCCAATCGCCAGCCCGAGCGTAGTCCCACAGCCGGACATAGCCGTGCGGATCAACGTTGGCGAGACCCGGGACGACGCCATGCGCTCCCATCTGGAGGGCGTTGTCGACGACGATCTCAGAGCCCGTCATGAGGAAGACGTCAGACTTGTCGGCGAGATCCAGCAGACAGAACCGGAAGTTCCCGTCATCGCCGCTCGAGTCCTTGAGCCCGGCGATGGTGCCCTCACGAGCCAGCGTCACGGTTGTGCTCCGTTCCAGCTTGGTATGGACGCAGACCGGAATGTCGTATGCGATCACCGGAAGGTCGAGCGCCTCGCGCAGGTAGCGGAAATGGTCGATCACCTCCGGCTGGCTCGTCCGGGTATAGAAGGGAGCCGTTGCGACGACGGCATCGACACCAATCGACTGCGCCAGTTTCGCATGGTCGATAACCCGATGGGTGGTCGGATCGATCACGCCGGCCAGGATCGGCAGGCGCCCGTTCACCACTTTCACGGTGTGTTCGAGGATCCGACGTCGGGTGGCCTCGCCGTGAAAGATCACCTCGCTCGTCGATCCGAGCACGAAGAGACCGTGCACGCCGCCAGCGATGAGATGCTCCAGCACCCTGGTATAGGACGGATAGTCGACCTCATAGTTCTCTGTCAGAGGAGTAACGACGGGAGGCACGACGCCGCGAAAGTTAATCATGGTAAGCCCTTGCTGCTTGGTCATTGAAGATCGGAACGGGGATCGAAGGCGTCGCGCAGGCCGTCGCCGACGAAGTTGATCGCCAGCACGGTGATGACGAGCGCCACGCCCGGGAACATCCACTGCCAGACATACTGCTCGAGCACGCTGGTCGAGCGCGCCGCGTTCAGCATATTGCCCCAGCTGGCCTCGGGAGGAGCGATGCCGAGCCCGAGGAAGGACAGACCCGCCTCAAGCAGAATGGCATTGGCGATCTGCAAGGTCGCGTAGACCACCAGAATATCGACGCAGTTCGGCAAGCCATGTCGGAGCAGAAGATGTCCCATGCCGGCTCCCATGCCGCGTGAAGCGACCACAAAGTCGCGTTCGCGCAGCTCGAGGAGCCGGGCTCGGATCATGCGCGAAAGCACAGGCCAGGACAGCAGCGAGATCACGGCGATTGTGGGCGCGATGCCCGTGCCGACGATCGAGGCGAGGACGAGCAACAGGATCACGGGCGGCAGCGTCATGGCAAGGTCGACGAGGCGCATGATGGCGCCGTCGACTACGCGGCCGCTGAAGGACGACACGGCGCCGACGAGGAAACCGATGACGATTGAGACCGCCACCGAGGTCACGGCGACGAGAAGCGAGATGCGACCGCCCTGCATCAGACGCGCAAGGACGTCGCGGCCGACGCCGTCCGTCCCGAACCAGTGGCTGGCACTCGGTCCCTTGTTGAGGGCGCGCAGGTCGATCTGGTTAGGCGAGTAAGCCCACCAGACGGGATAGGTCAGGATCGCCAGGACGATGACGGCGAGGACCGCGAGCCCCAGCAGAGCGACGGGATTGGTGGCAAACCGGTCGAGTGCCCTGGCGATTGGCCCTCTTCGGGAAGTGGATACTGCGGTAGCGGCACTCATCGTCAGGCGACCTGGATGCGAGGATCGATGGCGGCATAGGCGATGTCGGTCAGGAGATTGACCATGATGACGCAGGCACCGACGATCAGCGTCGCCCCCATGATGACCGGGTAGTCTCGGGTATCGACGGCATTGATCAGCAGCAGGCCCATGCCCGGCCAATTGAAGACGCTCTCGATGAAGATCGCGCCGCCCACCGCGATGCCGATGGTGGACCCGATGAGTGTGACGACCGGCAGCAGCGCGTTGCGCACCGCATGTTTCATGATGACCCAGAACTCCTTGACGCCCTTCGCGCGGGCGGTGCGGACATATTCCTGATTCAGAACCTCGAGAAGTGACGCGCGCATGTAGCGCATGATCAGCGCAGCGTGGCCAATGGACAGAAGGCAAGCCGGCAGAACGAGATGAGCCAGGAGATCGCCGGTCGAGAATGGCGCACCGGGTGTCAACATGCCACCCGACGGCGCCCATCTGAGAACCACGGAGAATAGATAAAGCCCGAGGAGCGCCGTCAGGAAGGCCGGGCTTGAAATGCCAAAGAAGGCGACGATGGAAAAGCCGATATCGGTTGGAGAATTCCGCCGGACCGCGCTGAGGATTCCTGCCGCAATGCCAAGTACGATCGCAATCGCAAGTCCGGCCGCCATCAGCAGGACGGTCGGACCGATGCGTTCGAGCACGAGGGGCAGAACCTTCACCCCATTGCGCTGGATCGAGTAGCCGAGATCACCGGCGGCGGCGGCCCGCAGCCATGCCAGATACTGGACAGGCAAGGGCTGATCGAGCCCGAGGCGCGCACGCAGCGCGTCCATTTCAGCCTGAGACATGGCGACGTTTGGGTTCACGTAAGCGTCGATGGGATCGCCAGGGGCCAGACGGAGGAGGATAAAGACGAGCATGCTCAAAGCGACGAGCATCAGCAGACCGGTGGCGAGGCGCCTCAAGATGTATGGCAGCATGAGTGTGCTCTCGTGATTTCAAGTGAGGAGATGGCCGGACTAACGCCGCGCCACCTCCCCCTGAGCCGTCGGACGGCTTTGTCTATTTCTCGATCGACCACTTCTCGGGGTGAGCATTGTAAGGTCCGCCGGCTGGAGCAGGCACCCAGACGAAGTCCTTCAGCTTGGTCGAGGCGACGCCATAGCGGTTGGCGACCCACATCGTGGCCCAGGGAAGATTGGCGTTCATCACCTTGCAAACATCCTGATAGCGGGCATTCAGCTGCTGCGGGTTGGTTTCTGCAAGCGCGGCGTCCAGCGCCTTGGTCAGGTCCGGCATCTCGATGCGCAGGAAGTTTGCTCCAGCAGGGGGCTTCTGCGCCGCGTTCAAGCCGATATTGATGCCCGATGGATCAGGTCCGTTCTGAAGTCCGGCGTAAACGAGCGGGAACTGGCTGAAGTCAGGATTTGCCGCGTAGATGATGCCATTGTAGGTCGGGGTATCGACCACGCGCGGAACCACATTGATGCCCACCTGCGCGAGCATCGCCTGCACGGCGGCCATGACGTTGGCAGCCTGGGGTGTGTTGTAATAGGTCAGCCAGGTAACCGGCTTGCTTCCATTGATCTTGTCCCAGCCGGCCTCCGCCAACAGAGCCTTGGCCTTGGCTGGGTCATACTTGTACGGGTTCAACCCTTCGGGGACGAGTTGCTTGGCGACGTAGCCGCAATTGGCAACGGTCGCGGCTCCGCCATAGAGGCTGTCGATGATAGCCTGACGGTCGATGGCGTGCATGATCGCTTGGCGGACACGAACGTCCTTCCAGAGCGGAACCTGTTGATTGAAACCCACATAGTTGGCGACAAAGGACTGTCCCTCGATGACGCGGAAGCTCTTGGTGTCCTTAAGAGCCGGGACATCGTCAGGCTCGACGTAGGTAAACTGGATTTCTCCCGCGCGCAGAGCCGCCACGGCCGCAGCCGTGTTCTTGAAATAGCGATTGATCACCCGGTCCACCTTGGGACGGCCAAGGCGATAATCCTCGTCGGCAGTCAGTTCGACATACTGGTCGGTCACATATTGCTTGAACTTGAACGGGCCGGTTCCAATCGGCTTGGTTGCCCACCATGTGCTGGTCGCCAATTCCTTCGGTGTCATGCCGGAGAGCGCATGTTCAGGCAGGATCATAAGCTTTGTCAGCGTCGCGAGGAAACCCGCATCCGGACGCGAGAGTTTGATGACCGCCGTACGTTCGTCAGGCGTCTCGACGGAGGAAATGGCATTCAGGCGGGCGGCGAAGACCGTTCCGGTTTCGCCGTTCTTGGCAAGGTCGACAGTAAACTTCACGTCCTTGGAGGTGAAGGGCTTGCCATCGTGCCAGGTCTCTCTGGCGAGCTTGAAGGTGTATTCCGTCTTGTCGGCGTTGACGCTGTATTCGGTGGCGAGTGTCCCTTCGATGGCCGTCAGGTCGGCATTGTAGTTGATCAACGGCTCGAAATAGACATTGAGCCAGGTGAAGCCGCCGGTCGCCGCGAGCGGATTGAAGTTGCCCTGGAAGCCGCCCGGACCAACATCGAAGCCGCCGGTGATCGTCTTCTGCTCTTGCGCTGCCAATGGCGATATCAGGGCCGTTGCCCCAAGAAGAGCTGAGATGGGGACAGCTCGCACGACGTTTTTGAGCGACATTACTTCCTCCCGTTAACTGTTGGTGGATCTTCTGTTATTCGCGATAACCTCAGAGATACCTTCGTAGTGTTTGTCGAGCCTCTCTCGGGCTCGTTCGACATCGCGCGCCGCAATCGCCTCAATGATCTCATGATGATCACGCCACGTGGAGAGCGGGTCGGCATTGGCGAGGTTGGCGAAGTTGGAAGCCTTGTAGAAGGCCCGCCAGAAAACCTCGATCAGGCCGGTGAGCATTCGGTTGTTCTGGCAGCGGAACAGCAGCCTGTGAAACTGCTCGTCCTCTTCGGCGAAGCTTTCGTTGCGCTCGGCGCGCTGGCGCATCCGTTCCGTCACTTGGCGCAACGCGGCAAGATCGTCCTCGCCGATCATCTCGATCGTTTTGTGAATAAGACCAACCTCGAGGACGCGGCGCAGCTCGCGAAGTTCCTCAACATCCCGCAAGGCGTCACCGAGACCATAGGCGAGATTGTCCAGGAGCGGCTGGAACGAGAATTCCTTCACGAACACGCCGATGCCGCGACGGGTTTCCAGGATTCCGAGGGATTCGAGCGCTTTGATCGCCTCTCGCACGGAGTTGCGGCTGATCCCGAGCTGCTGAGCAAGAAAAGTTTCGGGCGGCAGGGCATCGCCGGCCTTCAGCTGATTATCCTCAATGTAGCTGCGCAAACTTTCCTGCACGGTGACATGCAGAGACGGAGGCTTGGTCAAAGGCTTTATGTCTTTCAAGCCGGACATGCTTACTCCTGCTCACCGGGCATTCGCGCGAGTGCATCGAACGTGAAAAGTGGTCCTACTTTTGAGGTCGATCCGATGCTCGACCCCGCAAGCGGCCCTTCGGATCGCACGAGGCGCTTAGCGAGAACCACTATTCATCTTGATGCATAGCAGGTTGTAGGATATCCAGCAAGTGGACTACTGGACAGGCATAGGGACATGCGGGTTTGTCTTTTGGGTGTCAGTCACTGGCACGCCGCGATGCATCTGGATGCAGTCAGGGCTTCCGGCGGCGCTGTCATTACGGTTTGGGACCAGGACGCGAGAGCAGGAGCTGACTTTGCCGGCGCTCACGGACTCACCGCCTGCCAAAGCGCGGGGCAGGCGCTCGCCCGCAGGCCCGACCTAGTGGTGCTCATGGGCTCCCCCCGGGAGGTTCCGGACATCGCCTTGGAGGTTGTTGCCGCAGATATCCCGATGGTTCTTGAGAAGCCGGCGGCCAGCACGACGGGAGAGTTGCTGCGGATCGTCAAGGCTGCCCGGAGCCAAGGCCGCTTCGTCGGCGTGCCTTTCCCGAACCGCTTCGGGCCTGTCTTTCAAGCAATGGCGGAGCTTGAGGCGGAAGGCCGCCTCGGCAAACTCGCCCATGCCCATTTCCGGATCGTCAATGGTCCGCCACAACGTTACCGGGACGACGGCGTCGGCTGGATGCTCGATCCGGCGGTCGGGGGTGGCGGAGCGTTGCGCAATCTCGGCATTCATGGCGTCGATGCCGCCCTCTCCCTCGCGCAGGGAACATTGCGGGTCGTCTCAGCCTCGATCGGCAATCGTATCCACGACGAGCGGGTCGAGGATCATACGCTTCTGATTCTGCGCGACGAAGCCGGAACGCTTTTTACCGTCGAGGCCGGGTACACCTATGCCTCGATGGCTCCTGGCGGCGATTTCGAATGGCGGATCGCCACCGGTAATGCCTATCTGATCGATCGGGGCGAGACGGCGCAATGCGCGACGCTGGACGACGGACACACGCGCGTGCTTGCTCCCGAGCATCCCAGCACGCGCTACCGCCTGTTCATGGCCGACACATTCGCCAGGCTGCGCTCGGGTGAGGCGCCAGCGGTAGACATCGAGGATTACCTGGCAGCGATGCGGATCATCGACGCCGCATACGAGAGGGCAAACGCATGATCGGAGTTGGGATTATCGGGGCCGGCCATTTCGGCGCAGTTCACGCCCGCGCCATGACGGGCGTCAACGAGGTCAGGCTCGTCGCATCCTGCCGGGAGAATGCGGATGCCGCAGCGGCCTTCGCGGCCGAGCATGGTGGCAAGAGTTACCGTGACTGGCGCGCCCTGCTCGACGATTCGGCCGTCGATGCCGTCCTGATTGCCACGCCGCACCACCTGCATGAAGAAATCGCCGTCGGGGCCGCGCGGGCGGGCAAGCATATCCTGCTTGAAAAACCAATGGCGCCGAGCGTCGATGCTTGCGATGCCGTGCTCGCAGCGGCCAACGAGAACTGCGTCAAGCTGATGATCGGGCATGTGATGCATTTCGCCCTGCCCTGCCTCAAAGCCAAGGAAATTATCGATTCAGGTGTCCTCGGCCGACCAGTGTTCGGCACGAGCTGGATGATCAAGCTCTGGATGGAAAGCAACCGCCGCCCCTGGCACCTCGATCACGCCTCGGGTGGTGGTATGCTGATGACGGCAGGAATCCACGCGCTCGACCGATTGATCTGGCTCATGGGACAGCCAGTCACCCGGGTGACCGCAATGACCGGCACCTATTTCCACGAGCAGCAGGCCGACGATTCCGCGCTGATCGGATTACGCTTTGCGAACGGACAGATCGGCCAGGTCACCAGCGTCGGTTACCGCAATGGGGCGGTGACGTTCGCCATGGACCTCGTGTGCGAGAAAGGCATGATCCGGATTGATTTCGACTACGGCGTCTCCACCGGTCAGGATGGGGTCTGGACGCCGGTCAGCGGGTCCATTGAGCCGAATTGGATGGACGTGGCCGTGGCACGCGAGTGGCAGGCATTCGCCGCAAGCATCATGAACGATACGCCGTCGCCGGTCACGGGAGCCTATGGGCGCCATGTCGTCGCCTGCATCGAGGCGGCCTACCGGGCAAGCGCCAGCGGATGCGAAGTGCCGGTCGCTGATGCAGCGACAATGCAACCCGCACCCAACGCTCAACAGGCTCGGAGTTCTTCATGACTTCGTTGCTTGCGGACGCCGCACTCACAGACAGCCTGCGAGGCGGCTTGATCGTCTCGTGCCAGCCCGTTCCCGGCGGGCCATTCGACGATCCCGCGTCGGTCGTCCGCTTCGCGCTAGCGGCCCAGAACGCCGGCGCCCGAGCCCTGCGAATCGAGGGCGTCGCCAATGTCGCGGCGGTCGCCGCCGCCTGCTCGCTCCCGATCATCGGCTTGGTGAAGCGCGATTTGGCGAACACATCCGTCCGGATCACCCCCTGGGTCGAGGATATTGCCGCGCTGTCCGAGGCCGGTGCGGCGATCATCGCTTTCGACGCCACCGACCGGCCGAGATCTGTACCGATCAAAACGCTGATCGAGGCGGTGCACGCCCGGGGCCACCTCGCGATGGCCGACATTGCGACAATCGCCGAGGCCAGGAGCGCGGACGCACTTGGAGCAGACATCATCGCCACCACGATGTCCGGCTACACGGAGGAAAAACCACCTCCGCAGGGGCCCGATATCGACTTGGTGCTGGAGGCAAGCAGGCTCGGCAAGCCTGTCTTCGCCGAAGGCCGCTACAACGAGCCGCGCCTTGCGGCCGCAGCCATGCGGGCCGGAGCCACTGCGGTCGTTGTCGGTTCCGCCATCACCCGCCCAGAGCACATCACGCAATGGTTCAGCAACGCTATCGCGGCTGCGGCACTGCCGGAGAGACCTGTTCTCGCAATCGATATCGGCGGCAGCAAGACGGCCGTTGCACTGGTCCTGGGAAACCGCATCATCGAGCGGCGGCAGATTTCAACGAGACCTGCCGATGGCGCGGAGGAATGGCTGAGACTAGCCGTCGACGTGACGCGCGATTGGCGCGGGCAATATGGTGGCGTGGCGGCCGCGGTAACCGGTCTGGTGCGCAACGGACGCTGGACATCGGTCAATCCGGCGACCCTGCCGGTCCCAGCCGACTTTCCTCTGATACCACGGCTGGAAGAGCTCTTTTCCTGCCCGGCCTTCGCACTCAACGACGCTCAAGCCGCAGCCTGGGGCGAGTTTCGCTTTGGCGCCGGCCAGGGGCGTGATCTTCTCTTCCTGACGGTGTCGAGCGGGATCGGAGGAGGTGCCGTCATCGGTGGGCAGCTCTTGGATGGCGCGAACGGCCTCGCTGGGCATGTCGGCCAGATACTGGTGCCAGCATCTGACAACCGCTATCACCGCTTGGAGGATCTGGCGTCCGGGTTTGCCATAGCGGCTGCGGCCCGCACAGCCGGGCATGACGCGAATGCTAGAGCGGTTTTCGCCGCCATGGCAGCGGGCGAAAAGTGGGCCGAGCGCATCGTCGAGGAGGCCGTCGACCATCTCGCTCTAGCTCTACCGGGATTACAGGCTGTTCTCGATCCGCAAGTGATGGTGATCGGTGGTGGTGTGGGCCTCGCACCTGGCTTTCTTGCCCGTCTCGAGAACGCTCTGTCCCGTTTTCCCACGGCTCTCAGACCCTCTCTCTCGCTTGCTTCACTTGGAGCCGATGCTGGTCTACTTGGCGCAGCAGACCTTTTGGACAGGCGGCGTTCTGTCGCGTTCGTCTAGCCGCGGGGCATCCTTCGTCTTCGGTCAGATCCGGCATGAAGGCCGGAACAACCGCCCCGTTGACGCGAGCGCATCATGAAACGCTTCAAGTCAGCGGGGCAGGCCCAACACTGCCCGTCCGCCGATGATCAGGTTGCAAATCTCTTCGGTTGTGTCGCAAGCCCGGAAAAGCGACAAGAAAACGACAAACACTCGGTAATGCGTTCAGGCAGCGAATTGATCGAACCGCTCTGCGAGTGACGGCTGTGTATTGCAGGCATGCTTCACCCGCTCCTTCCGCATCATGCGGATCATCTCAACGCCGCCCAAGATCACTCGTGCACTCGCAATAGAGTTGAAGCTCTGCATCGACTGGTTCGTCTCCTAACGGCACGATCAATGTGACGATGTCGTTCCATTTCGAACCCGATAGGAGGTCACGGATTCGCCAGTTGGCTTTTGATCGCGCGTTCGATCCACTCATCACGCGTCATTCCAGCCCGACCCGCCGCTTCGTCGATCTGGTTGAGCAGATCCGGTTTTAGGGCCGTCTGAACGAGAACATCTGTCTCATCGGGATTCGCCGGCACATAGGCCAATCCCGTTACCAACCGCGCAAACCGACGAACTCGGTCGGCTTTCTGCTGATCCGAAAGAGTGCTATCGGCGGCGACGAGCGGACAATAAGCGCCAATCAGGTGGTCCACGATGAGTGCAGGCTTCATCCCGCTGCTGCGAAGATTGGTCATGAGCTCCCCAAGCCGGTTGCCTGCGGTGACGTCATTGGCCCCTGAATACAGATCCTTGAGTGTGGGAGCAGTTCCCGTTGCGCTTGTGGCGGTCGTCTCCGGGCAAGTGAAGGCTGCAGCATCGGCTGGTGCGAGGGCTACGCCTCCGATTCCCACGATAGACACCAGAGCAATGAACAACGCGTGTCTAACGGCCATCATGCCCTCCAATTGCATCTTACAGGGCTCAGCATCTTAACGCTTTGCACATGCCAGCGGTAGATCGCCGAAGTAGAGAATTGCGCCAGGCGGTGAGTTAACATCTCTGTCTGGAAGGTTGTACAGGGCCGATCCGCTTAAGAAACCGGAGCACGGATAACCGTGATGACCAGGAGTTCTACTCCGCACGGATCGGCTACATGTGCGCAAGACCAACTTCGCCATCTCGAAACCCTCTTGCGACGCACGGCCGGTCCATACATTGGGGTCAGGCGGTAAAGTTCGCTGACTTTTCGAAATGTCCGACGCTCCCCGCGTGCGCGGATATCCGGCGTACTTCAGGGATGTGCCGATTTCGTTCTCTCATGGGTCAAGGGGTGGCTCTAGAGCAAAAGATGCGGATCGGACTATGGAGGCGCCCTGCCAAGCGTGACAGGAGAATTGCAGTCGATCCGGTTCTTCGGACTTGCTCCGGGAGCACCAGTGCGGCGCCTCGCAGGGTATAGTAACCTTCCTCCACTGGTTTAGGAGCATGCTCGATGTCCTTTGAAACCAAGCGGCTCGGCACATCGCCTGACGCGACCGCCCCTGACGGATCCGAGGTGCGCATCCTGTGCAGCGCGAGTCGGGGCAGCCTGGCCCATTTCACGTTGCCGCCGCATGCGGTTTCGAGAGCAATGGCGCATCATACCGTTGACGAGGTCTGGTACTTTGTCTCGGGCTGCGGGCAGGTGTGGCGCAGCTCGCATGACTTGGAAGAGATTGTGGACGTGGAGCCCGGCGTCGCCATCACGATCCCGGTTGGCACCCACTTCCAGTTTCGCTCCGTTTCGCCCGAGCCGCTGACAGCGGTTGGGACAACCATGCCACCCTGGCCAGGCGAAGGCGAGGCATTTGCCGTCGATGGAATCTGGGAACCAACCGTTTAGTGGCGTCCCTGAAATCTCACGTCAAGGAATTGGCATAGGGCATCAAGGCCTGCGAGAACGTCGCGCAGGTCAAATCCACAAGGGGATCATGCCGGGAAGCAGATCAATCGGCTGGAGCTGCTTCATCCAGGTCGATTGGAGCATCTGCACGGCATCAAAGGCGGCACCTGAGGGCAGTCTGGAAAGATCAGCCCAACTGCCGAATGCGGCATTCAGATCGTTTGAGGCCTCGCGCCATCGCTTTAAATGGCATTACGGCGCGAGACGATCAGCACTACTTCTGGAGGTTGGTACTGAAGAACTTCAGCGCCTCCGCCTTCGCCTCGCGATCCACTTGTGCGTCGTAGCGGAGTGGCAGATTGAACTTCTGACCGATCTCCGTTGCCTCAGGGTTGGTGAAAGCGTGCACCGCGCCTGGATATTCGATGATCCGGTACTCTGCCTTGGCCGCGTCGAGATCCTTCTTGAGCGCCTCGTATTCCTCGCGCTTGACGAAGGGATCGTCCGCGCCGTTCAGAATCAGGACCTTCGCCTTCACCACCCCTGGTCCCGGCGCGGGCGTGTTGAGTCCGAGCGAGGCGTGGAAGCCCGCAACCGCATCGAGGTCGGCACCGGTGCGGGCCATATTCAGCACAACGGCGCCGCCGAAGCAGTAGCCGACGGCGCCGATGCGCGTTGAATCGACTGAGGCATGCCCGGCGACTTGGCTCCGCGCAGCGTTGAACCGTGCCTCCATCACCTTCGGATCCTTCATCACCGAGGTCGCAAGCGCACCGGCATCCTTTGGGTTGTCGGCGGTCTGGCCGTCTCCGTACATGTCTGCGACGAATGCGGTGTAGCCCTGCTGCGCGAACTTCCGCGCCTCGTCGCGAACGTGGCTCGTAATTCCCCACCATTCGGGCACCATGACGATCCCGGGGCGCTTGCCTTGAGCCGCATCGTCGTAGACGATGAAGCCCTTCATCGTCCTGCTGCCGTCCTGATAGGTAACCGGCTCCTCTTTGATCGCCGCATGTGCGTTCACGGTCATCGTCAGGGCACAGAGTGCCGCCGCCATCATCGTCATTCGCATGAGGATCTCCCAGAGCATTGGGGAGATGGTGCCGAACCCGACCTCTCTCAGGTGAACGGGCCCTAGCCTCCATCCTCGAGAGATTGTGCTCCTTTCCGAAGCTTGTGGCTATCCTCTGGTTGCTTGTATTCGCGTTGAGATAAAGCAGCTCGATCCAACAGGGAATTTGCCTTCGCCTGTGACCTCAAAGATGCTGATGCATGAAGGCCCCAGACTTCGCGAGGGCCTGACGCCCTGGTTCCAGATGTGCGTTCCACAACGGCCAAGCATGGATCCGGCCAGCCTCGGTGACCAAGCGTCGATCTCGCTCTTGTTCATAGGCTTTAACTCCGTTCGCCGCTATTGACGTTCGTGCGCCCGTAATCGCCCGGATTCACGAATCCTAGCGTCTGGTGAGCTCCCAAGATGCGTTATTCTGCTCCCTTGTACATTCCGGCAGCGGCATTCCGATGGATCCCATCATGCTTTCAGACGTGGAACCCGCGCCAGCCAAATCTTACCCTGCGTCACGGGATGATGCGGCGCCCCACGCACATGCGTCATGCTCTTACCCTCCAGCCAGGAGGCCAGGTCCGACGAGATGTAGCTCGAGCCATTGGCCGACCGCAGCTGGGGCCTGTGCTCGACCTCCACCTGCTCAAGGCCGGAGGCTCCGAGCGCCATCTCCAAAGTCTCGGTAACGTCTTCAGCTTTCTTGGTGGCGCAGAGCTTCCAAGTGAGGATGGAGCGTGAGAAGTCGTCCAGCACACTGCGGATCTTCTCCTCGGCGGAATACTGCTTGCGAGTGGCCCGGCGGATTTCCTTCACCGCCGTCTCGGCCGGCTCCTTGGCCGGTCCTCGTTCTGTCTCATCATCTCTTCCTCAAGGGTTACGATGAACCAGAAACTCTTCCTTCTTCAACTTGTCTGACAGTATCTCGGCGGCACCGATAAGGTCGCCGCTTGGTCGGGTCGCACCTCTTCTGGATGAGTCGACCTCGATACTCCGTTATGCCACGCTGCTCTGCAGATCTGTGAAGTTCAGGACGTTGTCCTGATTTATCCCGGCTGCCGTCCCCGATGAAAGCCAACCATTGGAGGATCTCATGGTCCACCTCGTCATCAGAGTCATTGGATCAGCCAAGTGGGTGACGGTCGAGGACCTGAGCGGTCCGGTGATCAAGTTCAATGACCGCGTCGAGGCCCAGCCCAAACCCGGTGACTACAGCAAAGATGTCATGGTCGACATCCACTCCACCCCGACGAGGCCCGGACGTGCGGTCGTCTACGCCGGGCGTCGCGAGAGCGACAGGTCAGTCAAGTTTTATTGCGAGAATCTCACGAGGTCATGCGTCCTTAAGATATCTGACGATGACCTTCGGCCCAGGAGTGAGGACAGCGCGGGTTTTGCCGATTGCGAATGCAGAAAAATCGCGCTGCCTAGAGAGAAAGAGCCACTTCCTGAACAGACAGAGGCTGAGCAATCGGCAGGTGATCGCGCAAGAGCGGATGCCGGAGCGGATGCAACCAGTAGCTAATGCACTTTGCGGAGAAGCGGACCTGCTTTTTCGCCGACGCGGACCTACGGTCCACACCGGACAATCGCTCATTCCAGAGGTGAAATCCACTCCGGGCACGATGCTTTAAACGAAGCAATTCGTTGCAGGCGGGAAGAGACTGGCGAACTGCCCAAGTGCGGCTGCATGCTCGCCTCGTCGCAGCAATCATGAATTGGTCAGGCGGCCGCCCCTATGGGACATCTGCATGCGGCTGTCATAGGTGTTGGGCGCGCGTTTTCCGGGAAGATTGGCATCGAGAATGAGGGTTTCGGCCGTATCGACCGCTGCGCTGATTTCCATCAAGGGCGTACGCATCTTCAGGCGCCACATGCGATAGCTGTTCGAGGCGAGTGGGCCGGTTTCGTCAAACCCACACCCGACGGCGGGCAGGTCCGGCCCATCGTAGTAGAAGGCGTAGATCCGGGTCTTGTCGGGCCTGAAGCAATGTCCTTCGAACGCATAACCGTAAATGGCCGCGATAACGACCGTATTATTTTGAAGGACATTGAAGCCGCCCGCGCCCATCCGGTAGCGAAGATCCAACTGCAGCACGACCGTCTCCTGCGCGGGACGGAAATTGACATGCTCCGTCAGGTCGAGGCGGGCATAGTTCTGGACGGCGTTGAGTTTGACGCCGTAGAGGATGATCTCATCCGTTGCGAATTGATCAGTACTGCCAGGGGCCGGAACTTCGGAAGCATAAGGCATTCACTCTCTCCAAAGCGTTGAAGGTGTGTTGCGTCAAAGAATGTCCCGCCAGACGAAATTGTCATGGATCCTGTCGGCGAACCGATGCCCCCGCCCCTGTTCCATCCGGCGCACGATGGCGCTTGCCGCATTCCGGAATGAGAGAGTGTCGGGGTTCAGGGATTCCCAGGAGCGAAGCAACGCGTCACCGACGATATCGCGCGCCTCTTGCAGGGCCGACTTCACGGCAAAGTGCCGGATCTGGTAATCCTGTTTCGATACTGCGAGCTCCCGGTCGATGTCGGTTTGCGTCAGACTTTCGCGAACGGACTTGATCCTTCGCGTGTCCAGAGAAGCAAGGCCGCGTTCCAGTAGAATGAGCTGAAAGATCTCAAGGAGTGCGTCGAACATCGCGCCTGTGAACGGCCTCGACAGGTCATGCACCTCGCTTCCCACATCGGACAGCTTGAGAGAGTTGCTTGCCTTTCGGATCTGACGCTCGTCGAACAGCTCAGCCACGCGGTCGAGCTCGTTCGAGACGAACAGGTTGCCGTTGGTCCGCCGCAGCATTCTGTCCAGAGCCGTGTCGAAATGCAGGAGGCCGATCAGTGAAATGAAATCCGCCGCGAACTCGTGATAGGCGAGATACTCGACCCCGGGACCGTACCGCTCCGGCACCCCCAAAGTGCCGAACAGAACCAGATGCCCGGTCTCGTGCGCGATCACGTCGAAGTTGAGAGCATACGGAACGGGCTCGTCCCGGCTATCGTCCTCCCCGAGTTCCAGGAAGCCGTATCCGGACTGAGCATTGGTCCAGGGGAGGTGTGGAATGATCTCCAGGCGTTCGTAGGTTGGCAGGAAGAACCACGGAATCTCGCAGCCTACATAGCTTTCACAAATATCCAGGACTCTCCTCACGCATGCGAAGGCGTGCGCGGCCATGAACTGACGTGTGTGGACGGGAATGTAATCGAAATGTCCGTCCGGCCCCGGCTCCGCCAGAGGATACGATTCTCCCGTGTAGGGAGGAAAGTAAGGCCTGTGATAGGGTGCTTTGGCGATCAAAGGATCGGTCACATACATCCGGTGATCTTCGGGACCGGTTCCCACACCACCCGGCGGCGTCGATATCCAGATGATTTCCGGCTCTTCATAGCCTGGAATGAAAGGGGCCTGCGGATGGACGCGGAAGCGGGTTCCCAATAACGGGGCTCCCGATGAAGCAGTGTGCCATCCGGTAGGTGAGACGTCCATAAGCAGGCTCGATGTCCAGCGCCGGTTCGAGCTTGGCACATCTCCACCGACGGGTCACGGCTACTACCCCCTTTGCGCACCAAGCCGGCCTATGTCGAATCCGGCGTCTTCAAGATCCCGAACGAAGGCTTCCGTCAGCTGAAATCGAGGGGCGCGGACGGCCTCCGTCATACGCGTCCCTGTTCGCATTGCCAGCTGGCGCAGCAGGCCGATAGCGTCGATCCGTTTCTGACTGATGGTGTGATCGCGTAGCCAAGCCTGCAGGTTGCGCAGGAGTAAGGCGTATTGTGCCGGGATCTCGGCTTCTGCCCTCGTCAGGACATGAGAGTAACTGCGCTCGAGAAAGTGGGTGGAGCGGGCGATTCCGACCAGATGCTCGCGAAGGTTCGGCGGAACGATTCCAGCGCGCACCGCGCGGTTGAACGTGATCCTCATGTCGATGAGTGCATCGCCTAACGCTCCTGCGCCGAGTTCGGGAGGAGCCATGGCGACCGCAACCTCATCGTCCTCGGCGAAGGGAACTGACCGATACCAGCGGTAGATAAGGCCATAGCCCCTCATACCATAGCCCGCGAGTTCCGCCGCGCGGAGCGCGCCGAGGCTTGACGCCCCGAAGATTTCGACGCCCTGAGCGAGAGCCCACAGGATCTCCTTATGACGCACCGTCGGGACCGAGCCGAAAGCACCATCGATGAGAACGATAATCCGCGGCCGCAGCAATTGCACGGCCTCGATGATATCGCCCTGATCGGCTGGAGCGGCATAGTGAGCCTGAAGCAGATTTCGCGCTTGCTCCTGTGGCAGACTTGGTCCCAGGAAGACGACGATCCGGTTATCCATGCCGGCCTCCAGGCCATAGACGCAAGGGCGGAGCGACGACGCGGACCACATAAACTCCCAGCGTTAGGGAAGTGAACAGAGGGACTACCAAGATCGCGCGCGCTCCGGCCTGTTTCAGCGCCTCGACGAGCATGGGCAGCCCCATGGCATTCCCTTCAGGAGCATGCCGATCCGTCCCGTGCGATACCGAACCTTTCGAGCGAAGCTGATTGCGCCATTCCGCCAGATGCTTCCGCTCGTGCGAGGACGGGTACATTCGTCGCGTCAGGTCCTCCCGCGCTCCCGCGATGGTGGCTGCTCTTGCCTGACACGCCTCCAGGAGCGCGCTGACGAGAGCGCCGTCGTCGGTGAAGCGGCAGGCCGATCCTTCAGCGGGCATCGGGGCCAGCTCTAATGGCCATTCGCCTTCCATCACGTGGCAGCGATAGACCGGCAGGGGATGCGCTTCCTGCGCCCGCCAGGCCGCCACGACGAAGCCCGCTTCCTGCACTCTGCGCAGCAGCGACACGGCGTCTCCTTCGCGGACCGTCGTCAGATCGATCTGGAACCGTTCGTAGAAGTATGGTGTGCGACGCGTTCCGACCAATGCGTGCCGCTCCAGGATCTCGAGACCCGCTTGAAGGATCGCCGCTATCAGGCTCCTTCCGGCACCCAGCCCCGTTGTCACGCGCGGAAAGACCGCCGGATGTGGATCGGGACAGGTGTAAACCGTATCGACGAGGGGAAGTGGTACAGCGCCGGGAGCGGAGGAGATTAGATCCCAGCCGTCGATCAACGGAACCTCGCGCGACGCCCAGTTCGTCTGCATGGCAGGGTCGACCCATGGGGCGTATAGCTCCATCCAGTCCAAGCCCAGGGCCAATGGCGCTGCCATGCGTACGACTGCATCCGGGATGCGCTCCGCCGCCCATGTTTCAAGAGACTCCATGAGGCCGGACGCGGCCGCCGTGAGCATGTCCAGACCCTTTCCCTGGGAAACGGCATTGGAGAGCGCAAGCGGCCTCGCGACCTGCACGACGGGCAAGCCAATGCGGTCGAGCCGGGTCAAACTGCCCACACGTGTAATGCCGAAAGTCTGGCGGTTTCGGAGGAGAAGGCGCAACCATGAACTCAGTTCGTCTGCATCGATACAAGCGGCAGGCGCACCATCTTCCGCTATGAGAAGATCGGGAACATGACGGACGTGAGGCGCGAGGATTCCAGTTATCGGCATCAGCCTTGGTCCAGGCGCTGGAGATCATCGCGAACGCGTTGAGCGATTGTCTCGGCCCCTTGCGCTACAGCCAGCGAGAGTGCGCGCTCCAGATCGAGTCGCACGAGCACTGCGGAGCGCCCGCATTGTTCGCCAAGTGCCGCACGCCGCCGATAGAGCTCCGGCAGCCAGAACACATCGCTCGTCCGCTTCGCATACTCGAGCGCCTCCTCTATGGCCCGAAGAGCGAGATCGTCGCGGCCCTCGCATTCGAGCGTCGCGGCTCTCATATCCATGTAAAGGGGGAGATCCTCCTCCGTGCCAATTTTCAGTTGATGCTTCAGGCCCCGCTCAAACTTGCCGCGGCCCTCAGTGACATGACCTTGCAGGGCAAGGGCCCAACCGGAAAAGATATCAGCTTTCGCTTCGCAATTGGGAAGGTCATGCTGTGCGGCGAGCTCCCGCATCCTGGCGGAGAGCCGCAGCACCTCGGGGCCGTTCTTCTCGAAATGGTTGAAGATGAGCGCTACATCCAGGGCGTGACAGATGCTGCCGAGATGATTGATCTCCTCCGCCCAGTGCAATGCAGCTTCGACGCTCTTGGCAGCGGCCGCGCGATCACCACGGAACCAGAGCGACTGTCCCCGCTCCGCTAGGCCGCAGACCTTGGCGTCATGCCCTCCATACTTTGTCCGATTGAGGACGGCCCGTTCCCGATCGTAAAGCCGCAGACCTTGATCGATGCATCGGAGACAGTCCAAATGGTTGCCCGCATGGAAATGGGTTGCCCAGGAACAGTGCAGCGCTTGAAGCCTGATCTCCGGGTCAGACGTCTTCTCCAGATCGGAGACGATGACCTGCGAGCGCGCAACCGCTTCGGAATTCGGCGAAGTGATCCACCAGCCCCAATAGAGCGGAAACCACTGCTCCCGATCCGTCGGGCCTTTGCTCCTGCAGATGGCGATGGCCTCCTCGTAGGTGCGACGGGCCTCGCGTGATCCGCTCCCGTACAGAGCCATTTCGACCGGTCCTCTTGTCGCCAGCAGGCGCAGCATGAGGTCGTCCGTCGAGGAAGATTGCGTAACCCGATACAGACAGGTTTCGGCCGATGCCAGAAGCTGATAGGCCTCATGCATAGCGGAGCGGATAGCGCAGCCTTCGGCGGCCCTGATAGCATATTGCGTAGCCTCCTGGAACAGGCCAGCCCTTTCGCAATGCCAGGCCAAGACGTCATCGGACAGCTGCGGCGAACCACTGCCTTTCGAAGCGGCGACGATCCGGCGATGAAGCTCGCGCTGCTCCGATTTCAGCAAGCTGTCGTATGCTGCTTCCTGAAACAGCACATGCCGGAATCGGAAGGATCCCTCTCCTTCCCCACCTGCAGGATGAACAACATTGTTCGCGACAAGGCTTTCAAGGTGGCTCGCTATCGTGTCATGCGGCATCCCGCCTGCAATCGCCACCAGATGCGAGAAGAGGAATTCCCGCCCGATGACGCTTGCAATCTGGGCGATCCGCCGCCCGCCATTCAGGCCGGCGATACGCGCCAAGAGGAGATCCTTGAGTGTCGAAACCCCTTCTTGGACAAGCATGGTCTCCCAGGAGTCTTTAGTGCTATGCGCTGAGCCGAACCTATCCTTGAGGAGGTATGCCAACTCCTCCACGAAGAGCGGAACGCCTTCGCTCCGCGCCTCAATGAAGTGTGAGAGACCTTGAGGAACTGGGTGCGGCTTCCAGATCTCCTCCACCAGTTGAGCGACATTGCCTGACGACAATCGCGCAAGGTCCTGTACGACGACCCCCGGACAGCTGGTCAGATCAGGGCCCACAGGCTCTCTGGACGAGACGACGAGCAGCGCCCGAATACCGCCGATCCCACGCGCCAATTCCGCAATCAACGATTTCGTCAGCGCGTCCGCCCACTGATAATCCTCAAGAATGATGAATTGCGGTTTACATGCAGACCAGGCGGACAGGACATCGATCATGGCCCTGATCGCTGCTCGGCTAAATTGCTGTCCTGGAACATCGATCGGGTTCATATCGCCCCCAAGCTTTCCAGGGCTCACTTCCGCAAGAAGACACAAACTGTCGATGCTCTCCTGACGGGCATCGGGAACGAGCTTCGCGAGATAAGCACGAACAGCGGCGTTATCCACTTCCTCCAACCCTGTGAAGTGCTGGATCTCGCGAATGAATCGGTCGATGAGTGCATGAAATGGACGCCGGTTGCCGCGAGGCTGGCACTGGAACAGCCGTCTGTCGCAGCTCGAGCGATCGACGTGCCGGGAAAGCTCGGATACAAGCCTCGACTTTCCAATACCGGCCTCACCTGTCAGGAAGAGAATGCGTCCTGTTCCTTTCTCAACTTCACTCCAGCAGCGCAGCCCAACTTCAATCTCCTGCACCCGCGCCACGAGAGGCGTATCCGCGCGACGTCGCGTTTCAAATCTTGAATCCAGCTCCCGCTTCTCGAGCGGCTGCCAGACAGGCTGCGGCTCGCTGAAGCCCTTCACGGTGATATTGTCGACGAACCGATAGTGGAATGCGCTATGGGTGAGCCGATGCGTCGTCTCCGATACGAGGACCGAGTCTGGGGCTGTCAGTGTCTGAAGACGGGCGGCGAGGTTGACCGCCAGCCCAATGATCTCGACCCCTCCGGGAAGCCCCACTCCCGAAGAGGAGTTGACCACCACGGTGCCGGTGGCGAGGCCGATTCTCATCGGCACTGCGGAAATTTTGTCGCTCGCCTGCTCAAGGTTCTTACAACGTTGAATGATCTCAAGGGCGGCGCTAACCGCCGCCTCCGCTGCATCTTCCGTTGCAACGGGATAGCCGAAGAAAGCACAGCCGCCATCACCCGCAATCTGGTCAAGATATCCATCGTAACGCTGGATAATGGATGCAACGGTCGTATGGATGGCTCTTTGCGCATCCGCGAATTCCTCAGGGTCGAGCATGCTGAGAAGTGAGGTCGAGTCGACGATGTCGTAAAACATCGCCGTCACCTGTCGACGCTCTCCAATAGGACTCGCAAGCTTGGGATCCGCAGAACCGATAGTGACCGGATTGCCTGTCATAGTTTTCCCAAAGATGTTGGAAAACTATATCGCAGGGTCAAACGCCCAACAATGGACTTAAGGTCGGCAGCGCGAGCACGCCAGTTAGGTTATATCTTTTGATTAGCTGCCTTGCTCATAATGGGGTCAGAACATGATGATTAAGACAGATACTGGCTCAGGGCGGCCTTACCCATTGGAGCAAGCTGGGTCGGGTTCATCGCCAGACGCTCCACACTCTGCCAGCGCTCCCTGTCCGGCATGATGCTCGAGGCAAGATCGCTCAGATGGGCCTGCGGCAACCGGTCGTGAAACACCGGCCGGAAGCCGATCTTCTCATGCGGCAGTATCGAACGTCCGCTCCACATCAACGTGTGTCAGCAGACCGAGCGCCTGCCTCTGGCCGGGTTCGCCGCTGGATACCCAGTGGTTCTGTTGCAGCAATGTTCAGTCTGAGCTGCACTCATGGCTCGAATAGTACACTGCTCTTTCCTCGCAGTGGCTCAGAGAATGCTGCGCGTCCAGATTACTTGGCCAGGGGATTGGGACGGAGCTGGAAGTGCACAACGACCGGCTTGCTGCCCTTGCCGCCCTCCCGGAGCCACGGCGTCCGGTCACCACTAGTGGTCCACAGACCTCGCCCCTTCCATCCGGCATTGGGATCATCAATGCGCCCGTCAAATCCCTTGGCATAGAAGCCCAGTGGATATGGCACCCGCAATGAGATCATCCGATCGCCCTTGAGCGCGACCAGACCGTCCGTCAGGTTCGCGGTAGACATCGGCACATCCTCGCCCAGTCCGAACGTGTTGTGCTGATCAACCCAGGTATAGTAGCTCGACTCGGCGCTGTTCTCCCCGATCCCTTGAAAGCCAGGACCAGGGTACTGATGGAAGGACCAACCCTCCGGGCAGTGATCACCGGTGGCCTGTGGTCCTTTGAGCGGCCGCTTGCATTTTCGCCGGTCGAAGCTCGCCAGGTGGCCGCTCGACAGTGAGGCCCAGACCACCCCTTGCCGGTCAATGTCGGCACCGCGGATGCCGAAGCCGGGCCGCGGCACGTGGTAGATTTCTGCCAGCGCAGTCTGAGGCGGATTTGGCCCAGGATCCAGACGGACCACCGCTGGTGTCCCGTTGAACACGCCCACCGAGCCCCAGATGGAGCCATCCACCGGGCTCGGGCTCACCGCATAGAAGCCTCCGGCAATGCGCTTGTCCTTCATCGGATCGAGCGGCTGATCAGGCTCGACATATTCATCCCGTTGGCCGTTGCCATTCGTGTCGAGCACCAGCGCCGTCCAGCCCTGCGCCTTGGCTGCGTCGCCCGTCTCGTCGAATAGCTTGGTATTGATCCAGCCGACCACCGGGCCGCCGCCGCTTGTCCACAAGGTGTCGTTCACGTCATAACCAAACTGCAGGTGATGGGTCCCGAAGCAGGTATCCACGAACGTGTACTGCATCGTCTCAGGATCGAGCCTCGTGATAGAGCGGGTCGTCCGCTCCAGCGGGAACAGCTTAGCCGAGGGATGGTCGGAGCCCTTCTTGCAGAAATCCGGATTGTTGGAGCCCCGCACGGTTGCGGCAAACCACACCCGTCCTTGGCGGTCGAACATGCCGTTGTGATTGTTGGCCTTGGTAGTCCAGATCTTTTCCTCACCCCAGTAGGGCGAGGGCGCCAGCACTTTGTCGCTTGCGGCATGTCCGGGTCCGAGCGCCTCCGGCGTATTGGGATCGCGCACTGGTGCCACGAATTCGGTGACAGTATGCGTCCTCGGATCGAGGATCGGGATTGCATCGGTGGAGTACTCTGCCGAGCCGAACAACGGGCCATAGGCATTGACGGTTGGATGGCGCCGGTCCGACGAGATCAGATCGTGCAAGTATTTCTTCTCGTTGAGCCACTCCCACGTGGTCACCACGATGTTGCGCTCAATACCTTCCGGCCGCTTGGGCTTGGCATGCGGCAGCTCGCCTTTGGCGATGCGGTCCATCCAGTCAGCGTAGTATCGGAATGGCACTCCGCCGAAGCGCCCAGCGAGCTGGTTCACCATGGTCTCGCCCGACTGGCCTGAGGATACGCGGCGGATCCAGGCTTCCTCCGACGAGCTGAACTCGCCCAATTGCTTCGCGATCGTGCGGGTGGAGTGCTGGCCGAGCTGATGGCAGCCGATGCAGCCGATGTTCTTGACCTGCTTGAGCCAGTCGACTTGCGTGATGGTGTCGGGGATATCGCTCGTGCCGCCGAATTGGCTCGCCTCCGGGATCTTGAGCATGGAATACCAGTAGATGGCCGGGTAGTACTGTGCCGCTTCCTTTTGGCTTGATGTCGGCACCGCCTGGAGATCGAGCTGCCTGCCGGGAGCGCTGGTCCTCTTGGGCGAGTCGACGAGGCCATAGCCACGTACCCAGACCGTGTAAGTGGCCTTCGGCAGATCGGGTACGACATAGCGGCCCCGATCATCCGTGACGACCATTCTGGCGAACTTGGTCGGCAGGTCGGTGGTCTCGGCAATGACCCAGACCCCGTCTTCGGGCCCATTCGGTCCGGTTACCACGCCGCCGATGTCATCGGGGTCGATGGCAATCAGATCCTGAGCACACAACCGGGTCGGAACGACTGCCACGCACCCGAGCGCGCCGATCGCAGCAATGATTGAATGAAGCCTCTGCCGACGTGCCATTGCTGTTCTCCCGGGCACCGTCTCCTCATCGACGCAAAGATAGCATGGATTGCTCCGAAGCCCGAGCATCGAGGCTTCCCGTCCTGCTGTGGAGTTGCAGAACAGACGGCGCATCGTTCGTGAGCGCATGTCCTGCAGACATCGTTCGTTACCGGTTCCGAATGCCTCCGGATCCGCAGCCTTGCACGATCACCCAGATCGTGGGCAGCGGCTCGGCCGCAGCACGGCGCTCAGGCGTAGGAAGTTTCACCTCGCTTCAGTTTGCCTGCCCTCGCGCGGATCACACCCTATAGATTGCCAAGCCAAGAACACCAAGGGCTGCCATCGGTACGACCCAGGCATCTGGCGAGCCCATCGTCCAAAGCGTTGCCCCACTGAGTGCGCACCATATCAGCGGAATGATCATGAGCCCCCACGGGGGCCGCTTGTCCACGGTCAGGAGGACACCGAGCGTGGCAAGCACGGTGGGATCGGGCGCGACACCAAAGATCTCGGCCTGCCGCCAATCACGCCCCACAAGCGGGCCAATCAATGGCTGCACCGCAAGCGCGAACAGAACCAACCCCATTCCGGTTCGGCTGATCCAATCTCCATATGGCAGAAACAAGATCCGGTTGCGAACGAGGCCTGTCCAGATCAGCAGCAGCGCCTCGACCACGAAGGCGATCGCCAAATACCGCGCTGCCCAGTTGATCGTGTCGTAATACTCAAGAAGGTAAGCCCGAGCCGTCCAAAGCCAGCCGGCGGCAAGGATCACTATCACGACCGAGCCTTGCTGAGGTCCGGTGCGCTGCAGGCGCCACAGGAGGACGAGCCCGAGCAGCAGCGCCAGAAGCTGCACCGGCCAGATCGCCCGGTTGTAGAGTTCGAACAGACGATAATAGGTGCGGGCCGAAAACAGCAGGAAATCCGATGGCGTGTAAGACAACCAGTCCGCCATCAGAGGCGCTCGACATAGGCGATCATGCGGGCCCGCATCGCCGCATCCGGCAGGTGTCCCGTGGCCGCCGTCATATTCTCGCGCACGTGATCTACCCGGGTTGTCGCCGGGATGGCGCAAATTACAGCCGGGTGTGACAGGATGAACTTCAGGATGAACTGGGCCCAGCTTCGTGCATCGATCTCGGTCGCCCAGGTCGGGAGCGGATGGGACTCCAGGCGGTCGATTAAGGCGCCTTGCCGGAACGGGCGATTAACGATGACCCCGATGCCGCGCTCAGCGGCCAAGGGCAGAATGCGATCTTCGATTTCACGATCGAGGATGTTGTAGGTGACTTGGATGAAGTCGAGCGGATGCTCACGCATCACGCGCTCGAACTCGCGATGTCGGCGTCCTTCCGAAGTCGTGATCCCAACATAGCGCACCTCGCCGGCCGCCTTCATGGCGAGCAGAGTCCTGAGATGCGCCTCCCAGATCAGAAGATTGTGCACCTGCAGCAGGTCGAAGCGAGGGATCCCCCAGTGGCGGCGGGACTCCTCAGTCTGGCTTCGTCCGGCGGATGCGGACGACGTCCAGACCTTGTCGGCCGCGAACAGGCGGGATGGATGACCGAGCTTCTGCAAGCCGTAGCCGACTACCTCCTGCGACGAACCGTACATAGGGGAGGAATCGATCAGGCTTCCACCGGCCTCAAAGAACGCGCGCATGACCTCGGCACAACTATCCCGTGCTTCGATGTCGCGGCCGACATTGAATGTGATCCAGGTGCCAAGCCCTACAAGGGGTAATGGCTCGCCAGTCGAGGGTATGGGTCTGGTGAGAACGGGACTTGGTTTTGCAGTTCCTGTCAATGGCCACACCATCGCAGTGGCGCTGGTCGCCGCCAAGGAGCAGAGAAGACTACGGCGGCTGAGGGGCTGTGATTGCTGCATCGAAAGATCTCCCGATCTATCGCCTCCTGCCGCATCAAACCCTACGTGCCTCGGACAGTTCTGCCAAACCCTTTCACAGCCTGATTGCTGGGCTTGACCTGCTCCGGTCGGCTACCAGTCCAAACGAGGCGAGCGCGAACAGCGAACAGACGGCCATGATGAGGATCAGCGGCCAGACGGTGACGCCGAGCGTAGCACCAACAACCGGAGCGACAAGCGCACCGAACCCAATTTGAAGGCTGCCCGACAGACCAGCCGCCGCGCCTGCAACTTCCGGCTTCACGCTGACCGCGCCGGCAATGCCGCTCGGCAAAACCAGTCCATTGCCTAGACCGATGAAGAACGTAGGACCGAACAGAGCCGCTGGGTGCAGGAAGCCCATGGCGAATGTAATTGCCATGCCGGCGACGCTGGCCAGCGTCACGCAGGTGCCGGCCAGGATCATCCGGTTCGGCCCCACCCCACCGGCGAACCGGCCGGAGGCAAAGTTGCCCAGAATGTAGCCGCTCGGCACGATGGCGAAATAAAAGCCATACTCGGCCGGGCTGCGGCCCATCAATTCGATCATCACGTAGGGCGCGCCTGCCACAAAGGCGAAGAACACGGCAGAGACAAAGCTGGCGGCCAGTGTGTAGCCCCAGAACAGCCGAGAGCGGAACAGACTCAGGTAGCTGTGCATGAGGTGCCGGATGGAGCCCGCAGCATCGCGATTGTGGTTGGTCTCGTGCAGTTGCCAGTAGGCGACGAGCAGGACCAAGCCGCCAAACAGCGTCAGGAACACGAAGGAGGCGCGCCATCCATAAAGCGTCTCGAGCACGCCGCCGATCGTGGGTGCAATCATGGGGGCCACCGCCATGCCCATGGTGACATAGCCGATCATGCTGGCCACCTGATTGCCTCCATACAGGTCCCGCACGATGGCGCGACTCAGGGTAATTCCTGCACAGCCGCCGACCGCCTGCACGACACGACCGACGACCAGGAGCCCGACATTCTGGGCTGTGAGGCAGACAAGCGAGCCGAGCACGAAGCCGAGAAGCCCGATCAGGAGCATGGGCCGTCGGCCGAAGCGATCGGAGAGTGAGCCAATGATCAACTGTCCAACAGCCATGGCGGCGAGATAGAGCGAGAGGGTCATCTGGATGGTGGCGAAATCGACGCCGAAGGCCCGCGCCATGCCCGGCATGGAGGGCAGGTACATGTTGATGCCGAGCGGGCTCACGGCCGAGGCGGCGATGAGCAAGGCGATGAAGGAGCGCTTGGCGGCAAGCTGCGGCGCTGCAGCGCTGGTACGGGTCATGATGTCCTAATTGTCTGAGGCGACGGTCGTGAACGACCTTAAACGCAGAGCCGACTTGAGATCTCTCTTTGTAGCACAAGCTCGCATCCAACCGACACATTCGGAGTGCGAGTTGGAGCAGCACCTGCAAAATTCTCCCTATTCTGGCTGTAATGATCTGAGAGGCGAGGTGCAGTCGAGATCGTCTGAGGCCGGCTCTGCGCCTGTGATCTGCCCTACCCTGCCCAATTGCCGAATGGCAGCAATCTCCCCAAGGGCCAGCGTGGACTTTGCGGAGAGCATGAGGTTTTGTGGGCAGATTGGTAACGGGTCGGCTGTGCTAGGTTTTCAGCCAGACGAAGCAAGGCTGCGAGGCACCTTCATTTGTCAAAGCGCATCCCATCCAAACCCGAGCTGCTGATCGGTCTCAAGTTCCGGAGTTCCTGCAGATCAAGATCTGTCTGCTCGGCTCAGCCCCCATGATCTGGCGGCGGGTTTAAATGCCAGCCAGCCCAACGCTGCGGGAGGCGCACGGTATCTTTCAGGGGCGTTGTCATGTCTGGATGGCGCCCGTTTGGCAATGTACTTGGTGATGACAGTGATGCTGAGGCCTCACGCCGGAAGCGCGCCTGGTGTGACGCTCGATGCTCCAACCTCAAGGCTCCACCAACCATGCGTTCGTAGCAGTGATCCTCGCTATTGAGCTCGGCATTAACCCACAGGAATCCTAATCCTTGCATCCTCGTTGGCCCGACACGCGCCGTCAGCTAAGAGGTCGAGCCAATGATTTGACCGTTCTGCAAGCAAGAGGTCGATGACCCCAGCCAGAATACCGTTGAGATGCAGCGGCGAGCCAGCGATCACATCGAGCGATGCGATAAAGCTCTGAAGAACCTGAAAGGGATTGTGTTCGGCTAACCATGCCGGTCGGCGTAGCGCCGCTTTTTGGCAAGGTTCTTCTGTCCTTCGAGCGTCTTGGCTGGGGCAATCACCTCCCTGTAGCGGCGGGTGTGCTTCTTGAATGACGGTCGCATACGCGCTTTCCCGGCCATAGTTCTGTCCTTTCCGTATATGAAGCATGGAACTACAATGGGTTGAGTATACAACCCGAGAAACTGGTTGGTCGCTTACCTAATCCTTGGGTGGTTCGCGTCGCGCGAGCCGCTCTACAAGCTCTGTCAACCGAGCCGGGAGTGTGTCCTCGACCGGACCGTAGGCGACCTGGAGCCGCTCTCCGAGCCTTTGAAGGTCACAGGAGTTCAGTGACTGATTCACCGGAAGGTGAGACGGGAGAGATAACGTAACTGTTGGGGTATCATTCGGGAGCAGGACCTGCATTAGAACACTCTCTCTGACGGCATGATTGGCCGCTGAATGCCCCTATTTCCTTGCCCTGTTCAGGATCGTTTATGCGCAAAGAGCGGGGCTTTGTGGCAAATATACGGACGAGGTGTTGGCTATCGGCCCAACGCAGGATTCACCACGATGTTGCTCGAACTGAACAAAGAACACTTGGGCGCTCTCAGGCGCGCCCTTGAAGCGAGAGCCCGTGACATGCATCTGCGTCTGGGGAGCGACCCTGGTGATGATGGCTTCCGGCGCGAAGCGGCACTCGCGACCCAGCTTCTGCGGCAGGTGGAGGCTCTGGAGCGACGTGCCGGTCACCGTGCTTGGGGCATAGGCGATATCGAGTATCTGCCCGAAGAGGATGATAATTGAGTGGAAACAAGCCTTGGGGGCTGACCCACCTGTCGTTGGCCGCTTAAGCCGATCTGCTCGCTAAGGAGTCACGCGTGGGCAGGGTTCTCCTCGACAAGAGTTCCGATCAACCGGAGCAGTTCATGCTGTTCCGGACCTCCGCCGCGACTCAGGAAGGTCGCGATCTCCTCATGTTCCACTTGCCCTCCAGAAGCCATATTGGCCTCGTGACGGATAAACACAGAACCTGAAGGATCTGCAATCAGGTACCAGCGGTCACCGCTGGAGCTTTCGTAGAGCTTGCGCACCTTTTTCATAGGAGCTCCTGTCGGATGGATATATCGCGCTTATTGTATCTATTGGACAGAAGGCAGAAAGTGCTCGCCGCGCAGCCAAACATTCCCTTATGAGAACTTGGATTGCACCTCCGGGGTACGACACTGCTCACATTCGGCTTCGGGGAATCGTTATTCTAGGAAGCCGTTCTGCCTCAACAACCCTCGTCGCTTGGGGCAAGCTCCGTTCAGAATAGCCTCGTATCGGTCTTGCTGTTTCGCGAAGACGAAGACTGAGTTGCTCGACCTCGGACGCCGTCATGGACGTTCCGTGCGTGATAATCATTTCTGCGAGATCTTCCGGGAGTGCATCGACGTGCTCTTGAAGGAGAAGAAGAGCGGCACTGATGGTACTCAACTCTCGTTCATCAACGATAAGGATGAGTTTCTTCATTGGGAAGCATCGGCCTCTAAATTTGTCCGTTCAGGCTAACAGTCGATACGGCGGAAACAAGGCAGACATTAACGAGGAAAATCATCTTACGAGGGTCCGAGAGACGACAGCCTGAACAAATCGCGCTGACTTGAGGCATACCGGACACCGCGCCAGCCCAGCGGCACACTTTGCCCTGGAACGGCAACGAGGGTCCGATGGGGCCGCAATTGCGTAAAGTCGAGCGACTGATGCAGTAGGCGCGTCGGGGCTGACGGAGGCGGACGAGGCATGAACCTTTCTGCCATTCAAAACAATTCTGCCCGAAATCGTTCAACTATGGCGTTGCCATGTTAATGGACGAGAGGCGCACTGAGACAAACTCAGGCGCTTGGCGGTTTCAGGCGGCAGTGCCGGCTGCAGACTTCCGCTCCGCCCGGCACCGAGTTACCGACTAGGGACACATGCCTGGCTTCAAGCGACGGGTCGAGGGGCGCTGGGACCGCTGATCCGGGCATCTGCCTCAACAACAAAAAGGCCCCGTCGGGGCCTTTTCCTGTTCTCGGCTTACCAAGTCTGGTGGTTATACCAGTCGTCCACGTCCCGGCGGACGCGGTCCTTTTCGAGGCCGTAGCGCTCTTGGATCTTGCCCTCGAGCTGCTCGCGCTGGCCATTAATGATATCGAGGTCATCGTCGGTCAGCTGGCCCCACTGCTCCTTGACCTTGCCCTTGACCTGCTTCCAGTTGCCTTCAACCCGGTTCCAATCCACTTTGTGACTCCCTTACCGTTCTGACACTTACACCGTAACGCCGGGGAACGGACATGGTTTCCTGGTAGGTCAAGGGCTGACTTGGATCAAAGTGGCGTATCAGCGCGATTAGAGAAGTCACAAATTCTCATGAGGTGGAGGCCCTGCTGCCGAGGCTGCCAAGATGATCGAGTTCCTTTGGTGCCTGCTAGAGCCTATGGAGGGCGTTAAGCTAGAGGACGTGCCGATGGAGCGGGAGCATGCCATGAGTGTGGGGAAGCGTGGTGAGCTATTGAAAGATCGCCCACATGACGATGGCAAGGGGAGCCACTATGCCGAGTACGAAGGAAAGTGCGTTCTGAGTCATGACCATCGTCCTTGATGATCCTCTATCGCACACCTCAGCATGGCTGGTCTGTGAGAGTACGCACAGTCTTTCTTGCATACTTACGGTCGGACTAAATGACGTCTTCTAGGCAAAAGCGTTGAAGGCTACCTGCTCCGAGCGTCCTGCAACCGCGCTATGGTTGCGTCGATCTCCAGAACGGGCAGAAATGTCCGATCGCCGTTTGTTGAACCGGCCTTTGTCGAGACAATTTCCATTTTTTGATCCTCGGAAGCAGCGAGATGAAACCAGGCTCATAGCATGGATCGATTCGGCATTCGGCAGTAAAAGCCACCAACTCAATCCTGCTCCTTAGTGGTCCCCGGCTCACTTCTGGATTTTGAGATGACCTCACCTCTATTGGGTTGCGCCAAGACGGCGAAGCAGGTCAGCCGCCTCCTGGTGGCCGTTCCGTTCAGCTTCCGATAAAGGCGTCATGCCATCCTGCCTGCGTGCCCCCTGGAGCTTGGCACCCTTAGCGGCAAGGGGTTCGATCATGTCGGTCACCCCATACGAAGCGGCGAAGTAGATCGGCGTACCGCCGCTGGAGGTCTCCGCCTCGATGTCCGCATGGTAGTCGAGGAGCATCCTGACCATCTCGGTTTTGCTATTGAGGATCGCGTGGTGCAGAGGTGTCAGCTTATTGGAGGCCCAAGCATTCACGTCGGTTCCATTGGTCAGCAGAAGTCTTGCCGTGCCGACATGACCCTGTCTCGCAGCAATGTGCAGGGGTGTTCTGTCGTAAGCATCCCGGGCATCAATGATCGCGCCGCTGGTCATCACCTCACGTGAGAATGGGGAAAATATCCTGTCACCAGTCATTTATCTGCTACCTGGTGATATTTGCTACCTAGTGCCGGATCGAACGCGCGAAGGGGCTGTGATCTGCTATGCCCGATCATTTCGACGATGAGGATTGGCCTGATATCAACCAGGAGCCTCCGAAAACTCAACGCCTAGCGAGGTCGAAGATCGAGAACGCCATGCGGCAACCAAGTTGAACTGTCCATGGATGGGCTGAGCCGGAACCTAAGGGCGGGCCAATGGGAGTATCGGAGATCAACGTCAGGGTATCCCTATTCTTAGAGTATTGAGGCAGTATACCAACCTATGTAAATAGGCACTAAACCAATAAATTAACCTATGTAAATTTTTATGATGGGATCGTGAGTGCCAAAATTATTAGTCCATACCTCCTATCGAGGTAGCGAATAGGCCCTATTGAGGGTTATCTTTTCATTCTCAAATAGGTCATTACAATTTCTTTTTCTTACATTTCAGAATTAACCAGAGTTCACCCCCTGGTTAATTCTTAGCTTTTAAGCTGTCGAGCGCACTGCTCGGCGGTTAGCGAGGCGTGTACCATGCAGTATCTCAATTGGAATGGGACCTTTATGTTCGACTCATGGGGGGATCATGGCAGCCCGGGTGACCCACCAACCAATAAAATAGGGGGGGCAGCACAGGGCATCACCAATTTTGATACTTGGGGCGATGGCCTCGATGTTT
>NZ_JBVVAK010000080.1:0-37243 GCF_055792825.1 Microvirga sp. GN3 | reverse complement strand
GGTTGCTGTCGCGCCAGCCCCAGCCGGCGTTCACACCGGCATAAAACCCGGTCCAGGTGAAGATCGGCGCCACGATCGGTGCCGGCGGCGGCGCCTGACTCGGGAGATCCGCCGCAGAGGCAGCCGAGATGCCAGCGGCGAGTGCCGTAGCGGCCAAGAGAGCAAGAAGGCGTGTTTTCATGAGCTTTCATCCCTTGTGCGAGGAGTCGCAAGGGCAGTATGAAGCATATGCAAGTTCTGGCTATGGCATGAAAGCAACACCGGAATTAATTCATTCGTATCGTCAGTATTGCTGACCTGAATACGGGACTATATTATTACGAATACATTAGGTCGTTTGACTCAAGCGTGGTTGCGTGGCCTACTCCAGAGGCTTTCGGAGGACTCCGGAGGCGAGGAGAAACCTGACCCTGCCCCGGGATGGGGCAGGGCTTTTTGTATTAGGTCAGATCACGCGATCCTGAGCCAGTTGCGAAAACTTCGATAGGTCGTCGTTCAGGTGTTATCTCGCAAGCTGCCAAGTACTTACCTGATAGCTGACGCCTATCTTCTTGATAGTCTGAGGCTGATATGTGGGGACGCGACCCTGCCCAAGAACCTCATATATAAACTGACCGAGTTTGCAATCCTCGCTGAGACTCAGCTTGATCTAAACATTCAAGTGACGCGGGATTCAAGACAGTCCAATCCCAGGGACGGTGTGCGATGATCGAGTTCTGGGAACCACAGCACTGACTTGAAACGGTAAGGCCTTCTATCGATCTGTGTGAGGTTCTGATGGCAACGGTTGACCGCGAGATCTTCGACATTGGGCTGCGGCGAACCAAAGATTTTCCCCGCCCCCGTGCATGTGTCAACCGGTCCTTCGTCTCGACCGGGAATTCTACACAAATCGGATACAGGTTCTGGGTGAAGATCCATTCCGACGCCAGTCGGTGCTGAACAGTCGATGCCTCGGCAATCAACGTTCAACCTGGCCTCAAAGGCATGGACCGGGCGGAGCAGTGCCCTAAAATGAGGGTTGTAGGAAAAATCGCCTTATTTGATCTAGCGCAAAGACGGAATGTTGGCAATCGTCTATAGTAAGAAATTTGAAGTATAATTACGTAATCTACAGTAGTAGTTTTCTATATTCGGTTGCTGGACAAGTTTTAGGAATGTTCTAAAGTACATGTCGTTAAGTAAGCCCCGTGTCTTTCTGAGCGAACATGAATAATGCAATCCGAACCACTGGAAGCAGGCAGAAAGAGGCGTGAAGCACTCACGTTCCTCGCTCTAGCTGTCCTGATCTGGCCTTTCATCGCCGTCGGCATAGTCGCCGGGTGGGGCTTCGTCGTGTGGATGTATTACCTGTTCACGGGACCTCCGGGTCCGGTTTGAGGGCAGGTCGATGACGGAGGTCGTGGATCAGAGGCGCCGCAGTTTCCTGCTCGGCAGGATCACCCGGGGCGACAAGATTGCCGGGCCCTTGTCCGCCGTGATCGACCCCTCCTGCTTTGCGTTTCAGGGCATCGCCTGCATGAGTTGCCGGGACGTCTGCCCGACGGGTGCCGTGCGGTTCGAGCTGGCCCTCGGTGGTGCCCGCCCCAGGATCATGACCGACGCCTGCAGCGCCTGCGGTGATTGCATCCAATCCTGCCCTGCCGATGCCATCCGGATCTCTGCTTCGGAGGTGGCCTCATGAGCGACGAATGTCACATCTCCAGCCTTGTCGTTCACAGCCGGCCCGATCGGGTTCCATCGATCATCGAGAGTATCAGCTCCATCGAAGGGGCTGAGATCCATGGCGGTCAGGAAACGGGCAAGCTGATCGTCACGCTCGAGACGGAAACCGAGAACCAGGTCGTCGAGCGCATCAATGCCATCCAGCTCCTCGACGGCGTCCTCGCTGCCACCCTTGTCTTCCATCACTTCGAGCCTGTCCAAGAGCGGGAGTAGATCCATGGACCTCACGCGCCGCACTCTCCTGAAGACACAAGCCGCTGCCGCGGCGGCCGCAGCGGCAAACGTCGCGCTTCCGGCCGGCGCTCAGAACATCCTGACGGGCGAGGACCTCCAGCTTCAGTGGTCGAAGGCGCCATGTCGCTTTTGCGGCACGGGCTGCGGCGTGATGGTGGCGGTGAAGGACGGCCGCGTCGTCGCCACCCATGGCGACATGCAGGCGGAGGTCAACCGCGGCCTCAACTGCGTCAAGGGCTACTTCCTGTCCAAGATCATGTACGGAAACGACCGGCTCACACAGCCGCTTCTGCGCATGAAGAACGGCCAATTCGCCAAGGACGGCGAGTTCCAGCCAGTCTCCTGGGACCAGGCCTTCGACGAGATGGCGAAGCAGTTCAAGCGCGTGCTGAAGGAGAAGGGGCCGGAAGCCGTCGGCATGTTCGGCTCAGGCCAATGGACGATCTGGGAGGGCTATGCGGCCTCCAAGCTGATGCGGGCGGGATTCCGCACCAACAATCTCGATCCGAATGCCCGCCACTGCATGGCGTCTGCCGCCGTCACCTTCATCCGCACCTTCGGCATGGACGAGCCGATGGGCTGCTACGACGACTTCGAGCATGCCGATGCCTTCGTTCTCTGGGGCTCGAACATGGCCGAGATGCACCCGATCCTGTGGACCCGGGTGACCGACCGCCGCCTGAGCCACCCGCACGTGAAGATCGCGACGCTGTCCACCTACGAGCATCGTACGACGGACCTGTCCGACATGGCCTTGATCTTCAAGCCGAACTCGGACCTCGCGATCATGAACTACATCGCGAACTACATCATCCAGAACGGTGCGGTGAACCGGGACTTTGTCGAGAAGCACTGCAACTTCCGGCTGGCGAATACCGACATCGGTTACGGCCTGCGGCCCGAGAATGTGCTGGAGCAGCGGGCCCAGCACGCCAACGATGCACAGGTCTCCCACCCGGCGAGCTTCGAGGACTACGCGAAGCTCGTGAGCCAATACACGGTGGAGAAGGCGTCCGAGCTCTCGGGCGTGCCGGCGGAGCGGCTCGAGGCCCTGGCGAAGCTTTATGCCGATCCGAAGACCAAGGTGATGTCGCTCTGGACCATGGGCTTCAACCAGCACGTCCGCGGCGTCTGGGCCAACCACATGGTCTACAACCTGCACCTGCTGGCGGGAAAAATCGCTGAGCCCGGCAACTCGCCCTTCTCGCTGACCGGCCAGCCCTCGGCTTGTGGCACGGCGCGCGAGGTCGGCACCTTCAGCCATCGATTGCCGGCCGACATGCAGGTCAACAATCCCGAGCACCGCAGGCATGCAGAAGAGATCTGGAAGCTGCCGCATGGGCTGCTGCCGGAGAAGGTCGGCTATCATGCCGTGCAGCAGGACCGCATGCTGAAGGACGGCAAGCTCAACGCCTACTGGATCATGGTCAACAACAACCTCCAGACGGCGCCGAACACCAATAACGAGACCTATCCGGGCTACCGCAATCCGGCGAACTTCGTAGTGGTCTCGGATGCCTATCCGACCGTGACTGCGATGGCGGCAGATCTGATCCTGCCGGCGGCGATGTGGGTCGAGAAGGAAGGCGCCTATGGCAACGCGGAGCGGCGCACGCATTTCTGGCATCAGCTCGTCAATGCACCGGGCGAGGCCCGCTCCGATCTTTGGCAGCTGATGGAGTTTTCCAAGCGCTTCACCACCGACGAGGTTTGGACGAAGGAGATCCTCGACGCCAATCCTGGCTACAGGGGTAAGACCCTCTACGAGGTCCTCTTCGCCAATGGCGAGGTGAACAAGTTCCCGCTGACCGAGATTGATGCGGCTTACGAGAACCACGAGGCGAAGGCCTTCGGCTTTTACGTTCAGAAAGGTCTGTTCGAGGAATACGCCGCCTTCGGCCGCGGCCATGGGCATGACCTCGCCCCGTTCGACACCTATCACCAAGTTCGCGGCCTGCGCTGGCCGGTGGTGGACGGCAAGGAGACGTTGTGGCGCTACCGGGAAGGCCTTGATCCCTATGTCGAGAAGGGCAGCGGAGTGCAGTTCTACGGCAACCCGGACAAGAAGGCCAATATCATGGGCGCGCCGTACGAGCCGCCGGCCGAGGCTCCGGATATCGAATACGACCTGTGGCTCGTGACCGGCCGCGTGCTGGAGCACTGGCATTCCGGCTCGATGACCCTGCGGGTGCCCGAACTCTACAAGGCTTTCCCGGGTGCCGTCGTGTTCATGCACCCGGACGATGCGGCCAAGCGTCGGCTTCGCCGGGGACAGGAGGTGAAGGTGATTTCGCGGCGCGGCGAAATCCGCAGCCGCGTCGAGACGCGCGGGCGCAACCGTGTGCCGCCGGGACTGATATTCGTGCCGTTCTTCGATGCCAGCCAGCTCATCAACAAGGTCACGCTCGACGCGACGGACCCGATCTCGAAACAGACCGACTTCAAGAAATGCGCGGTCAAAGTTGTCGCCGCCGCCACCGCCGATGCGGGAGATCAGCCATGAGGCGCAGCGTTTTTGCTATCCTGATCGGCATCGGACCGTGCCTGGCGGCAGGGGCCATCTTCGCGCAGGATGCGCCGCGCTTGCGCGGGCCCGAACCATTCACGACGGACACGCCGGCCCCGCCGATGGCACGACAGATCACCGACGACGTGCGTGTAGGCCGCAACTATCCCGACCAGCCTCCCGTGATCCCGCACTCCATTGACGGCTATGCGATGGATCTGAATGCCAACAAGTGCATGTCGTGCCATGCGCGCAAGTTCACGGAACAGAGCCAGGCCCCGATGATCAGCGTGACGCACTACCAGGACCGCGCCGGAAACACCCTCGGCGGCTTGGCGCCGCGGCGCTACGTCTGCGTGTCCTGTCACGTGTCCCAGACCAACGCAAAGCCTCTCGTCGAAAACGCGTTCACCGACATGGACGCTATTGCCGAGCCTGAGCGGCAGCCGGAACGCGGGAGGCATTGATGGCGGCGGGAATTGCGCGGGCCTGGGACTGGTTTCGGGGAAACTCCTGGGTCCAGACGGCGCTCAGACCGCCCGTCTATATGAGCTTGGCCTTCCTCACGCTCGGTGGCTTCGTCGCCGGGGTGGGCTTCTGGGGCGCCTTCAACACCGCGCTCGAGGCAACGAACACGGAGCAGTTCTGCACCAGCTGCCATGAGATGGAGGCCAATGTGTTCGAAGAACTCAAGGGCACGATCCACTTCACGAACCGGTCCGGCGTCCGCGCCACCTGTCCCGACTGCCACGTTCCACACAACTGGACCGACAAGATTGCCCGCAAGATGCAGGCATCGAAGGAGGTCTGGGGTCACATCTTCGGCTCCATCGACACGCGCGACAAGTTCCTGACCATGCGCAAGCATCTGGCCGAGCGGGAATGGGCGCGCATGACAGCGAACGACTCGCTGGAGTGCCGCAACTGCCACAGTTCGGAGTCGATGGACCTGACGAAGCAGAACCCACGTGCGGCCTCGGCGCATGAGCGCTTCCTGTTCTCGGGCGAGAGAACCTGCATCGACTGTCACAAGGGAATCGCGCATCGCCTGCCCGACATGTCGGGCGTTCCAGGATGGCAGTAAGCCCATGAAGATCCGGCGTCTCCTCATAGCAGTATCCGTTCTCGTGACGGTGCTGCCGGAAGCAATCCCGGCCGTCCAGGCACAAGGGCAGGGCGCATCGGGCACCGCCGCGCAGACGCGTCCGATCGAGCCAGAAGAGTTCGTGCGCCTCGCCTATAGCTCGGCGTCTCTTCAGGAGCAGGCCGCGAAGCTCGCCGCCGGCCGCGAGACGAGACCGGAAGTCAAGCGTTACGCGACCGCGGCGGTCGGCTACCGCACAGGACTGCTGCAACGGATCGAGGCCTTCGCCCGCGAGCGGAACATGCCGTTGCCAAGCGTGAAGGAGTTCGAGCACCAAGTCGTCATCGAGAACCTGGAGCCGCTCGATTATCTTGCGTTGAGCCGGCGCTACGCCGAGGTCCAGATGCAGGCGCTCGATCAGGAGCTCGGCATCTACCGGGCGGCGAGCCGCAGTCCGCATCAGTCGATCAAGGCCTTCGCCGACGAAATCCTGCCCGAATTGGAAAAACAGCGCGAAGATGCCCAGAAAATGAGCGACGCAATTCGGCCCTGAATGGGATCCTGCCGATTAACCTCCAGCCTTTATTCGCTTCAGAAGAGACTCGATATCATCCGTTAGATCCATGATAGCGCGCGGATGCCGTTGTTTTCCCATTCGCCACTGCTGTCGCTGAGCCTCGGTTGTCTTTAGCTGGAGCGGCAATGCCTTGGGTCTTGGAGGCTCGGCCGAGATATGCTGTGCCGATCGCCTGATTTCATTGCGGATCAAGGCAATTGCGACAACCATCAGCGCAGGTACCAGGGCAATAAGCCCCAGGACAGCCCAGTCCTGCAGCGTCGTATTCGCCCAAAGCGCATTCATGGCATCCTCCCTGAATGACCTCGGATCGACTCTCCTGGGAAGACGCGTCTTGTTCTGGCAGGAGAGCCCATCAATTCTACCGCCCACTGTTGTTTAGTTGTATTGCCAAAGGAGGGCTGCCCTGTTGGAGGCAGCTCGTTTTCCCATTTGCAGGTACGTCGACAGCCCCTCGCTCCCGGCATTCCTGGCCATCCGGGCCGCGTCGTCGAACTGCTTGTCGTTCCTCGACCGTCACTGGCGTAACGCTCTTTGGTTCTACAGCAGTTCCACCGGTGAAGGTGGAGGAGAGGGGCTGGCCCCTCTCCCGATCGCTATCCCTCAGTCATAGAGGACGGCTGCGATCTTCGGATCGCTCATGTTTGACTTGTCATAGTAGAAGAAGCCGGTGTCGATGATCTTCTCGAGCTTTTCTCCCTTGAGCGTCTTCACGGCGGCCTCGACTGTCTTGTAGCCGATGCCGACCGGGTTCTGGGTGATAGCTCCCGCCATAAGGCCGTCTTGGATCGCTTGCTTCTGCTGCTTGCCAGAATCGTAGCCGATGATGACAATCTTCCGGTTCATCTCCCGAGCACCATTGACCACACCGATCGCCGAACCTTCGTTGGCGCCGAAGATGCCCTTGAGCCTCGGATTGGCTTGGAGAATCGACTTCGTGATCTCAGTCGATTTCAGGTGATCGCCGGACCCGTACTGGACGCTCACGATATTGATCTTCGGATACTTCTCCTTGATCCGATTCACGAAACCGTCGCGCCGGTCGATGCCTGTGCGGCTGGTCTGATCGTGAACCACAAGAGCGATGTCACCTTCGCTCCCGATCATCTCAGCCATCTTGTCGGCCGCCAGCGCCGCAGCCGCCAAGTTGTTCGTGGTTGCCGTGGTCACGGGAATGTCGCTGTCGACGCCGGAGTCGAAGGCAACGACCGGAATCTTGGCCGCCTGCGCCTTGCGCAGGAGAGGGATTGCAGCCTGACTGTCGAGGGCGGCGAAGCCGATAGCCTTAGGGTTCTTGGCGAGACCGGCTGATAGCATGTCGATCTGCTTGTCGACCATGGTCTCGCTATCGGGGCCTTCGAACGTGATGCGGACATTGTAGTCCTTGGCGGCTTGTTCGGCGCCTGCTTTGACAGCCTGCCAGAACTGATGCTGGAAGCCCTTCGAGATAAGCGGGATATAGATTTCCTGGGCCGTGGCGGGGCCCGCGAAACCGGCGAGTGCGCCAATGCCGATGGCGCTAATCAGAGTCCGTCTGCTCCACATCGTCTTCCTCCTGCCTGTCATTCGTTGTTGGACCCGGCCAGCCGCCGGGCGGTGAATTTCGTGCCGTGCTCTTGTCGTCTTCCCCTTCCTGACCGTGAGACATGATGCGCTAGCCCTTGCGGCGCAGGATGTCGGCATAAACCGCGAGAATGATGATGCCTCCGGTTACGACTGTCTGCCATTCCTGGGCCACTGAGAGAATTCGCAGGCCGTTCGTGAGCACGCTGATGATCAACGCGCCGATGATCGTGCCAAGAATAGTGCCGCGCCCGCCGCTCAGGGAGGTGCCACCGATGACTACGGCCGCGATGGCGTCGAGCTCGTAGCCCTGACCGAGGGCAGGCTGGGCGGAATTGAGCCGCGAGGCGATGATCAGGCCGGCGATCCCGCAGATGCCGCCGGAAACCGTGTAGACGATGATCTTCCAGAAGTCGGTATTCACGCCGGACAGGCGCACAGCTTCCTCGTTCGAACCGAGAGCGAAGGTGTAGCGGCCGAGAGCCGTGCGCGTGAGAACAAGGCTGGCAGCGATCGCGACAACGAAGAGAATCAGGACGCCATTGGGAATCGGCAGGAACGGAAGGATGGCTCCGATGATGGATTCCTGCGAGATCATGGAGAAGTTCGGCGTGTCGTTGAAGTAGATCGGGCGCGTCCCCGAGATGACGAGCGCAAGCCCTTTCAGCAGCATCATCATGCCGAGCGTCGCGATGAAGGGGGGAATTTTCATCTTCGCGATCAGGGTGCCCGAAATGGAGCCGCAGAAGGCTCCCGCGGCAATGGCCGCGACGATCCCGACAGGCATGGGCAAACCCCAGTAGGTCAGGACCACGCCGGCAATCACGGCGCAAAAAGTCATCAATGTGCCGACCGACAGGTCGATCCCGCCGGTAATGATGACGAACGTGGCGGCGACCGCGAGAACGCCGTTGACGGCCGTCGCCTGAAGAATCCCGATGATGTTGTCCCGCTGCAGGAAGTTTTCGGACGCGATGCTGAAGACTGCCATAAGCGCGATCAGACTGGCGAAGGCCAGGACCCTCTGCCATGCCCCCTGGCTGAAAACGGCAGACTTGATAATGGTCCGGGAGCTCTGTTCTGCGATGGTCGTCACGTGGTTGATCCCCCGGTCGCCGTAGTCAAGGTGTGGGTTGTCAGGCTATGCCGTCGCGTGGCAAGCCGCATGATGTCCTCCTGGGTCGTTCCTTCGGCAGGGAGTTCGCCGGTCAGCCGGCCTTCGCACATCACGACAATACGATGGCTCATGCGCAGGATCTCGGGCAGTTCCGACGAGATCATCACGATCGCCCGACCTTGCGCCGCAAGTGCATTGAGGAGTTTGTAGATCTCATTCTTGGCTCCTACATCGATGCCCCGCGTCGGCTCATCGAAGAACAGAATCTCGCAGTCCCGTGCGAGCCATTTCGCAATGACAACCTTCTGCTGGTTCCCGCCGGAGAGAAACCGTGCCTCCTGGGTGTCGGAGGGAGTCTTGATCTGCAATTGCCTGATATAGGAACGTGCCGTCTCGCCAATGGCGCGAGCCTTCAAAAAGACCCCCATTGCGAGAAAGCGGCTCAGGCACGGCATCACGATGTTGCTCGCCACATCCATTCCAGTCGCGAGGCCGAAGCGTTTTCGGTCCTCGGACAAATATCCGATTCCGAGGCGCACGGCGTCCTGAGGTGAGCGGATCGTCACGGGTTTGCCCCTAACGATGATCTCGCCGCCATCGAGAGCATCGGCGCCGAAGATGGCGCGTGCAACCTCGGTTCGACCCGCCCCCATCAGACCGGCGAACCCGAGAATTTCGCCCTTGCGTAGCTTGAAGCTCACGTCTCGAATGGCATTGTGACGGTGGAGGTTGCGGACTTCGAGCACGATGTCATGGCTCGACAGGTCGGGAACTTCCGTCTTGGTTTCGGTCAAGCTGCGACCGACCATCATTGAAATGATCGTGTCGACGCTCGTCGATGCAGTAGGCACGGTGCCGATGGTTTCGCCGTCGCGCATGACGGTGACGCGATCAGAGATTTCCTTCAGCTCGTCCATCTTGTGCGAGATATAGACGATGCCGACGCCCTCGGCCCTGAGCTTGCGAATGATGCTGAAGAGGTCCGCGATTTCCGCATTGTTCAAGGCCGCCGTGGGCTCGTCCATGATCAGCACCTTGGACTTGAACGATAGGGCCTTGGCAATCTCTACCATTTGCTGCTTGGCGACGGTGAGTCTGCCGACTTCGACCTGTGGGTCGAGCTTGAGGTGCATGCGTTCGAAGATCTCGGCGGCGGCGCGGTTCAGAGCCTCCTCATCCAGGAGAAGCCCGAAAGCTCGTTTGGGCTCTCGGCCGATGAAGATGTTCTGCGCGGCCGTGAGATCGTTCATCAGGTTGAGTTCCTGATGGATGATGCTGATGCCGAGCTCTTGCGCAGCCCGGGGAGAGACGACATCGACGGGCACGCCCTCGATGCGGATTTCGCCCACATCCTTTCTGTAGATGCCGGCGAGAATCTTCATCAGGGTGGACTTGCCTGCGCCGTTTTCCCCCATCAGGGCATGAACTTCCCCCGGAAGCAGTTCGAGATGGGCTTTCTTCAAGGCCTGCACGCCCGGGAAGGCCTTATCCAGGTTCCGGATCGTGACAAGCGGCGTCATAGATGACGCTCCAATTTTCTCGTCGCATATCCGTTCCGGCAAAGACTCGCAGCATTCGACAGAACGAAGGTATTGCCGCGAGCGCGACAATAGATGCCCGTGCGCTCAAAGCCCCGAGCCACTGCGGTCATGAGCAGGACCGCGTCCTGTGCCCGCATCTGTTCCTCCCGACCGCCGCCCTTTGACGATCTCGAGCCTTTGACGCCATTCTTGATTAGGCCCGTTGGGAGCCGAATTGGATTGGAAGCGAAGGCTTTTCTTTTCAAGGATGATATTCACGAAGAAGCGAGGCAGGCAACAGGAAATGTGGTCTGGATACGAAGGGAAGAAAGAGGAAAGCCAGGGGCGAGTTACAAAGTATCATGAAGCGAACATCGCAGGCTGATCACTCGTGCGGCGCTCGCCGATCCTGCCGGCTCCATAGCATCGTCAATTAGAGCCGCGCGGCTACTGCCCACGGTGACACGGTCATCTCGATGAGGCCGCGATCAGCAGGGAATCGTGCTCGATGTCCTAGATCAGAGGCGCCGCAATGCGAGAGCCACGAATATCTGTTATGGGAGCTGCTCTTTCCACCAACGGCTAAGCGATCTCACTCCCTGGTGTGCTTAAGCGGTCCCACAGTTCATCCGCTGCTTGGTTGCGGCAGTCAGGTGATCGGAACAGGCGGACCTCAACTGGGATGTCAAAGCTGTCCGGTCCAGCCCGCACGAGCCGCCCGCGCATTAAATCCTCCTCGGCCAGCCCGAGAGGAAGCCAGGCGATACCATGTCCCTCGCGGGCCATGGTCATCAGGGTGGCGGCCAGATGCGAGGTGAAAACGCTCTCAAGCCTCATCGTTTCAGCGTTTCTGATCTGGTGGGCTGCAAGAATACGACCGAGCCCGGATGCCGGGCTGTAGGCGAGGAGCCGCACCGGTCTTTCGGGTGAGCCGGGAAGGAGCCACAAAGGCTGGCCCCCTGTGTCTGGTGCACAAACCGGGATCAGGAGATCCTTACCCACGCGGACGCTCCCGAACCGGCTGTCGTCGAAGCGGGTCGGCGCATCGGCATGATAGTGACAGAGCAGGAAATGCACTGCGCCGCCGAGCATGATCTGCTCGCAGGCTTCCATGCTGTCCGAGATCAGATTGAGGGCGCCGAGTGCCTCGAAGCGCATGTGCCGACGAATCCAGCCAGGAAAGAAGGTGAAAGACAGGGCATGGGTCGCTGCAATGGACAGCGATCCCGTCTCGCGCTCGCCCACGGTTCTCGTATCGCGGCGGGCACGATGCAGGTTGCGCATCAAATCTTCAGCCAAAGGTTCGAAATGGCGACCGGCCTGCGTCAGGCTGGCACCCTGGCCACCCCGCACGAAGAGGGGTGTTCCGATCCAATCTTCGAGTGCGCGGATACGGCGACTGAAGGCGGGCTGCGAGACGTTCCGGGACTCAGCGGCCCGGGAAAAGTTCTTCTGCTCTGCCAGTGCCAGGAAATCCTCAAGCCAAGTCAGGTCCATCTCGATGCCGATTGCGCATAACGTGAACCGATCTTGGCATTGGCCTATCGGCGGTGTCTAGGCGTATCAAGACTTCCGTCCCCGCAGCATCCTAACGCGAGAAGGTTGTCCATGCGCATTATCGACGTCCGCGAGATCACCCAGCCGATCGCTTCGCCGATCCGCAACGCCTATATCGACTTCACGAAGATGACGACGAGCCTCGTCGCCGTGGTGACTGACGTGGTGCGCGACGGCCGCCGTGTCGTCGGCTATGGCTTCAACTCGAACGGCCGTTACGGTCAGGGCGGTCTCATCCGCGAGCGCTTCCGCGACAGGATTCTAGAGGCCAGCCCCGAGAGGCTGCTCGAGGAGGGCGGTACCAACCTGGATCCGCACAAGATCTGGGCCACGATGATGAAGAACGAGAAGCCGGGCGGTCATGGCGAACGCTCGGTGGCGGTCGGCACCCTCGATATGGCGATCTGGGATGCCACGGCCAAGATCGCCGGAAAGCCGCTCTTCCGCCTGCTGGCCGAGCGCCAGGGCCGTGAGGCCAACCCGAGAGTCTTCGTCTATGCAGCCGGCGGCTACTATTACCCGGGCAAGGATGACAGCGCCCTGCGGGCCGAGATGCGCAGCTATCTCGACCGCGGCTACAATGTCGTGAAGATGAAGATCGGCGGAGCCTCTATCGCGGAGGATCAGCGCCGGATCGAGGCAGTGCTTACTGAGATAGGATCTCAGGCGCAGTTGGCGGTTGATGCGAACGGGCGTTTCGATCTTGAGACCGCGATCGCCTACGCCAAGATGCTGCGCAACTACCCGCTGTTCTGGTACGAGGAGGCTGGTGATCCACTCGATTACGCGCTCCAGGCCGCGCTCTCCGAATTCTATCCCGGCCCGATGGCGACCGGCGAGAACCTGTTCTCGCACCAGGATGCACGCAACCTTCTGCGCTACGGCGGCATGCGGCCGGACCGTGACTGGCTGCAGTTCGACTGCGCCCTGGCCTACGGGCTGGTGGAGTACCTGCGCACCCTTGATGTGCTCGAGCAATCCGGCTGGTCGCCCTCCCGCTGCATCCCGCATGGCGGACATCAGATGTCGCTCAATATCGCGGCTGGGCTCGGTCTCGGCGGCAACGAGAGCTATCCGGATCTGTTCCAGCCCTATGGCGGCTTCCCGGACAGTGTGCGGGTCGAGAACGGTCACATCGTCATGCCCGAGCTGCCCGGCATCGGATTTGAGGGCAAGTCCGATCTGATTAAGGTTATGCGGGAGCTAGCCGAATGATCGGTCGCTGAGTGCCTCAGGTCTCCGGCGCGACACCGTATTGCTCGTCGGAGACGTGCTCCAGCCACGTGACATGGGTACCGTCCAGGGCTTCCTGCATGGCGATGTGGACCATGCCAATGTTGGGCGCCGCCCCATGCCAATGCTTCTCGCCCGGTGGAATCCACACGCTGTCGCCAGCCTTGATCTCCCTGACTGGTCCACCCCAGGTCTGCACGCGCCCAACGCCCAGGATGACGTGAAGGGTCTGTCCGAGCGGGTGGGTGTGCCAAGCCGTCCGGGCGCCGGGCTCGAAGGTGACGCGGTTCGCGCGGATGCGGGCCGGTGGCGGGGCATCGACGATCGGGTCGTGCCAGACGGTCCCGGTGAATGCATCGGTGGGAGCCCGTTTCGTTGGGAATGTTCCTGCGCCATGGATCTCCATGGAATTCTCTCCGTATGATGATGTGCGCTGCGCTAGCTGGGTCGATGCATCACAGATGCTTGATGCCGAAGCTTTCGATCAGCGGAAGGAGCTCATCTCGGGCGTTGATGCGATGCTGGCGGGCATGCTGGTGAGCCTCGGCCACCTGTCCTTTCCGGATCGCTTCGGCGATCTGCCTGTGGGCGGCGGCCGATCCGGTCGGCTTCGGCCGGAGCTTGAGCGTGAGCATTCGCGCCCGATGGGCTTGGTCGGTGATGGTCTGCGCGATCCTGCGGATGCGGCTGTTGCCGCAACGCTCGACAAGGATGCGATGGAATTGATCGTCGGCTAAGGCCCAGGCGTGCAGATCATCCTTCCGAAGAGCCTGTTCCATGCGGGCGGTCGCTTCCTCGAGCTCGTCGGCAATCTGACGCCGATTGTTGTAAGGCATGGCAGCCAGCAGTTCGGCTGCTCTCGCCTCGATGGCGATGATGACATCGTAGATCTCCCGGATGTCCTCCGGGGCGAGCGGGCAGACCTGGACGCCCCGCTTGGAGAGCACCCGCACGAGCCCGTCCTCCTGAAGCCGGATGATGGCCTCGTGCACGGGCGTCCGGCTCATGCCGAGCCGCAGGGCGATTTCCTGCTCGGAGCCTTGATAGCCAGGCGGAAAGACATTGTCGCGGATCGCCTCTTTCAACGCCCTGTAGGCGTCCTCCACCAGCGACGGCTTCCTCGCAGTCTCCTGTGCCGTGCGCACCTGCAGCTTGTCCACCATAGAGACCTCCCGCTTCATTATGCCCGTCAGTGAACTTCCATACAAGGATAAATGGATGATTGACAAAGGGAGAAATGAGGAGCAGCCTTCTTGCATGCCAACTTCCATGGAAGCTGCGAGGCATCAAACGCAGCCAGCCAAGCGCTCACGAGAAGCGGGGGCATTCAGGAGGCGAAAGCGCGCGGACCCTGAGGTGCAGGCACCGAAGGCCAAGCTTCGCTGATCGGCGAGAGGCATCGATAGCCGACAACAAAATTCTCAAGGGAAGGAAACGTATATGAAGAAAGCTCTCTTCACCTTCGCGATAGCCATGGGCTTCGTCGCGACGGCCGCTCAGGCACAAGGAACCTATCCGACGCGGCCCATCACTCTCGTGGTCCCGTTCGCCGCCGGCGGCACGACCGACGTGGTGGCGCGCCTCATGGCCGATCACATGAGCCGCACGCTCGGTCAGCAGCTCGTGGTCGAAAACGTCACCGGAGCAGGGGGCACTGTCGGCGTCACCCGCGTGTCCAAGGCCGAACCGGACGGCTACACGATCCTCATGGGAAATCTTGGAACACAGGCGGCAAGCGTCGGCCTTTATCCGAAGCTGGCTTATGACCCGCGCACCGACTTCGAGCCGATCATGAACTCGGCGGCGACACCGATGCTCGTGGTTGCGAAGAAGGATCTGCCGGTCAAGGATTTCAAGGAATTCATCGCTTATCTGAAGGCCAATGCGCCCAAGATGAACTACGGTTCGGGCGGCGTCGGCTCGACCTCGCATCTCACCTGTCTGTTCATGGAATCCCTTCTGGGCGTGAAGCCGCAGCACGTGCCGTTCCGCGGCTCCGGTCCGGCATTGAACGCGCTCCTCGGCGGCCAGGTCGACTATGTCTGCGATCAGACGGTCGCCATCGTGCCGACCGTCCAGGCGAAAGAGGCCAACGGTCTAGTCGTCGCGGTGCAGAACCGCCTCCCGGTCGTCCCGGATGTCCCGACTTCGGCCGAGCAGGGCTTGCCGCAATTCCAGGCGACAGGTTGGAACGCGCTCTTCGCACCGAAGGGAACGCCCAAGGAGATCGTCACGAAGCTGAACGCCGCCGCCAAGGCCGCACTCAAGGACGAGAACACGCGCAAGCGCCTCCTCGATCTCGGCGCCGAACTTCCGGACGAAGCGGGCCAGACGCCCGAGGCCCTCGCCAAACTCGTGAGTTCCGAAATTGACAAATGGGTTCCCGTCATCAAGGCCTCAGGCGTTACGGGACAGTAACAACCGGTGACGGGTGCGGGCGGCTTCAGAACCCGCACCCGCCATCGAGACACTCATGACTGACGAACAGGTTTTCACATGGCACAGGATCAAAAGAAGCGGTATCGACTGGCAGTCATTCCAGGCGATGGCATCGGCAAGGAAACGACGCCCGAAGGGGTGCGTGTCTTGGAGGCTGCCGCTAAGAAGTTCGGCTTCGATCTGCAGCTCGATCATTTCGACTTCTCGTCCTACGATTACTATGCCAAGCACGGCCGCATGCTGCCGGAGGACTGGAAGGCGCAGATCGGCTCGCACGATGCCATCTTCTTCGGAGCCGTCGGCTGGCCGGAGAAGATCCCGGATCATATCTCCTTGTGGGGCTCGCTGCTGCAATTCCGGCGCGAGTTCGATCAATACATTAACCTCAGGCCAGTGCGGCTGATGCCGGGTGTGCCGACGCCGCTCGCCAACCGCAAGCCCGGTGACATCGACTTCTGGGTCGTGCGCGAAAACACCGAGGGTGAGTATTCCTCTATCGGCGGCAAGATGTTCCCCGGCACGGAACGCGAGGTCGTCATCCAGGAAACCGTGATGACACGCATCGGCGTCGATCGCGTGCTGCAATTCGCCTTCGACCTCGCGCAGAAGCGGCCCAAGAAGCATCTGACCTCGGCCACGAAGTCGAACGGCATTTCCATCACGATGCCCTATTGGGACGAGCGCGTGGAGGAGATGGCCAAGCGCTATCCGGACGTGAAGTGGGACAAGTACCACATTGACATCCTCACGGCCCATTTCGTGCTGCATCCCGACTGGTTCGACGTGGTCGTTGCCTCGAACCTCTTCGGCGATATCCTTTCCGATCTCGGACCAGCCTGCACCGGCACCATCGGCATTGCACCCTCGGGCAATATCAACCCGGACAGCAATTTCCCTTCCCTCTTCGAGCCGGTTCACGGTTCGGCGCCCGACATCGCCGGGCAGGGGATCGCCAATCCCATCGGACAGATCTGGGCCGGCGCCATGATGCTGGAGCATCTGGGTGAAACGGAAGCCGCCGCCGCTATCGTCCAGGCCATTGAGGATGTCTTGAGCGAGCGGACCCTGCGCACCCGCGATCTTGGCGGGAATGCCGGAACCGAGACCACAGGCAAGGCCGTAGCCGACGCGCTCGGCTAGTCCGGGACAAAGAATATCGATCCTCGGTCGCCTCATGATGGTGGCCGACAACATCAGGTGCAATCATGAACAGCTACAAGATCGCAGCCATCCCCGGCGATGGTATCGGCAAGGAAGTCATCGCGGCCGGCGTTGAGGTTCTTCAGACCTTGGCAACCCGCGACGGCGGCTTCACGCTCGATTTCGAGACTTTCGACTGGGGCTCGGACTACTACAAGAAACATGGCGCCATGATGCCTGAGAGCGGTCGCGAGACCCTTAAAAGTTTCGACGCGATCTATTTCGGCGCAGTCGGCGCGCCGGACGTCCCCGACCATGTCACCCTGTGGGGATTGCGCCTCGCGATCTGCCAGCCCTTCGATCAATATGCGAACGTGCGCCCGACGCGCATCCTGCCCGGGATCGAAGGGCCTCTTCGCAACGTGGCGGCGAAGGATCTCGATTGGGTGATCGTACGCGAGAACTCCGAAGGCGAATACGCTGGCCAGGGTGGACGATCGCATCGTGGCCTGCCGGAAGAGGTGGCGACGGAGGTCTCGATCTTCACCCGCGCCGGCGTCACCCGCATCATGCGCTTTGCCTTCGAGGTGGCGCGCTCACGTCCGCGCAAGCTCCTCACGGTGGTGACAAAGTCGAATGCGCAGCGCCACGGCATGGTGATGTGGGACGAAATCGCCGCCGAAGTGGCTGCGTATTTCCCCGACGTGACCTGGGACAAGATGCTCGTCGATGCCATGACCATGCGCATGACCTTGAGGCCGCAGAGCCTCGACACCATCGTGGCGACCAACCTGCATGCCGACATCCTGTCCGATCTCGCAGCGGCCCTGGCAGGCTCGCTCGGCATCGCCCCCACGGCGAACCTCAACCCGGAGCGGAAGTTCCCGTCGATGTTCGAGCCGATCCATGGTTCGGCCTTCGACATCACGGGCAAGGGCATCGCCAATCCCGTCGGGACCTTCTGGACGGCCACGATGATGCTCGAGCACCTCGGCGAGAAACCAGCTGCCGAGCGTCTCATGCGCGCCATCGAGCGGGTGACCGCCGATCCATCGCTGCACACGCCGGATCTGGGAGGCTCGGCCACGACCCGTCAGGTCACGGACGCCGTGATCGCGGCCATTCAGGGCGACAACGCTTAAGACGGTGGGGGCTCTTGTCTCGTGCGCTCCGGCAATCGCTGTTCAAGAATCGTCCCCACGTCGGTGAGTTGTTCGCATACACGTAGTCAGCCTACGGCCACGCAACAGCGTACCGGGCGGAGTGACTGCCACGACGGCGTCCTCAGTTTCGTCGATGCCGTCGCTGGCAACCGTGTCGTTCCAAAGTCAGGCGTTTCTGCATGTCGTACCTAAGCGGGCTTCGTGCAGAGGGAGCTTCATGACTTGAGCCAAAGCAGGCATCCCAGAGACCTGGCAGCACGTGCGCCACGCAGACTTTCGCTTGCAGCGGTAACTTTCTGTTAACGTCTCAGGTGCAGCCTTTTGATGTGCCGATACGGCACGGTCGTTGTTTCCTCTGAAACTGGCCGTGAAAGGCGGCCTCCCTTGAGCGCCAAGCGCAACTGGCGCTCTTTCTTTGATGAGAATGCTCGGTCTAAGGACAGGACATGTCTGCCGAGAGCCATATTGTCAGTAAATACATGGCGACAGTTCCAGAACGGGGATTTCGGACTGTCTGCGCGCGCTTACATTTTATCGTCAACGGTATAGAGGGGAATAGTTATGACTATCCGCATCGCCACCGCTGCTGCCCTTCTGCTGGCAGCCACCGCCGCCATGGCTGCGCCGACGAAGCCGAACTCGGTCTCGGCCGTCCTCATCACCAATGCTCGTGAGGTTACGGTAACCGACATTTCTGTTGAGGCCGATGGGCAAACCGTACGATTGGCGAAACCGCTCGCACCAAAAGGAAAAGCCACATTGAAGCTGCCGAGGATGTCCGGCTGCATTGTGGCCGTTGCGGCGACTTTCGAGGATGAATCGACTGCCGAACTCCCCGAACTGGATGTGTGCAAGGATAGGACCGTCCGCTTCACGGATTGAGCGCTGTTGCGCCAAGATTTTCCTATCAAGCTTATACACGTGCGACCGATGACATTCGATTCAGCGCATCGGTCGCGCAGGTGGGCGGTATCCTGCGCTCCGATCAGGTTCAATCGTCTCCCAGGATTGAATGCTGCTGCCTTAATTTGAAACCAACCGGCTGTAACTGTTCTATAGCCATGATTCAAAGAGCGCGTCTCCTCGACATCGTCTTACTCAGCCTCGCATTTGCCAGCGTCAGCCAGGGTGCTGGGGCTCAGGCCAATCCCGGCAGTGGATCTCGAAGCTCCTCAAGCATCACTGACTATCCGCTTTATGGGCCGGATGGTGTCTATGCGAAGATCCCCGCCAGAGACGAGTTCGGGCGGAATCAACTCGGCATGTTTCACGCGTGGAACCCTGACCCGGTAGGACACCATCAGGCGAATCTCCGGGCTCTCAATCCCATTCTCGCCAGCGTGGTTCGGAAGGCGCAAGCCGACAATCCCGGCCAGCGCTTCGTCATCGGTTCTGGCAAGCGCGATGGACGGATCCAACGAATGGCCGTGGCTTGGGGCTGGTCCAGGACGCAGGGCAGTCTGCATCGGTCCGGAAACGCCGTTGATCTATGGCCGCTCGATCGGGAGGGGCGGGTCTTCTTTGATTCAGTGGTCCAGAACCAGATCGCCTTTGCGATGAAAAGGGCGGCCGCAGAACTGGGCATCCCCATCCGCTGGGGAGGCCATTTCTACGGATTCAAGAATGCGGACCGCTCGCACTTTGAGCTTGCGCTGCCATAGCCGAAGCACCGGCTTACCGCATCGAACGCCATCCAGGCTCAGTGCGTGATCCCTTTTCCTGCCTCACTCGTTCGCTTCGGGCGGGAGAAAATTGATCTCGTGTTCCGCGGAGAGTTGCAGAACGCGTGGAATGTCGCTCAGTTCGTGCAGCGCATCGAAGAGCGCTTCCAACTTGCCTGCGGGCGAAACCCAGAACAAGGCGCGTGCCGGCACATCCGACTTGTTGAAGTAGCCGTGCGGGATGCCCCGCGGCATGCGTACCAGGTCGCCGGCCTTCGCCACGCTCCAGGCGCCATCGAGCTTCAGATGGAGTTCTCCCTCAAGCACCAGGATGAACTCGTCCTGCGTGGGATGGATATGAACCGGAACATGCTGTCCAGGATCGCTGTTGGTTTCGAAGGCAAAGGTCGAGTCGCAAGAGGCCTTCGGAAAATAAGTCTGGCCGAGGATTGTCCACGACTTGCCCCGATATCCTTCGCCCGCCGGTGTGATGCCCTTGTCGAGATCAGCCATCGCTGTCGCCCCCTCCCGTGGATTGCGCATGCGGGGGCAGCATGGCCGGGCTCGAGCCCCGGCCACAACTGGTCATAGGGGTTAAATCTCACTTGGCTCGGCTTGCGAGTCCGGTCGTGCCTTCACGGGCGCCTTGACAAGATTCCAGCCTTCATTCAGCTTTAAAGTTGTCAGACCAATTTGAGGCGATCGCCCCAGGGCGGACGCTTTCAGGCATAGGGTTCGGCACTGGAGGCTCACGCTGTGCAGGATGAGTGGCGACCTCAAGCTCCCCGTGTCACATCGGCACGCCTCTCGGGTGCGATGCGAGCCGTCGCCGACTTCATAGGACGCTCGGATCTTCAGCCCGGAGATTGTCTCCCGCCGGAACGCGAACTGATGGCGGAACTTTCGGTCGGACGCTCCACCATCCGCGAAGTGATCAGACACTGGCAGGCGCTGGGTGTCGTCGAGAGCCGCAGGGGCAGCGGCACCTATCTGGTGCGTCGGATCTCGCCGGAGACCATGCACCTTCCGCTCGCGGTTGACAGCGGGCGCAACGGACTTCTGCAGATGCTGGAGGTCCGACGGGGTCTGGAGGTCGAGGCAAGCGCTCTTGCCGCGATGAGGGCGGGGGCAACCGATCTCGAGCGGATCGAGTCGAAGCTCCTGATCATGGAAGCGGTGCATCGTGAGAAGGGCTGCGCCGGTCCGGAGGATCTCGCTTTCCACCTGTCGATCTACGATGCCAGCGGCAATCCGATCTTCAACCAGCTTCTGTCCCAGATGCGCGACAGCGTGCAGACCCTGTTCGGGATGTCGCGCGTGCGGGTCGACTTCGCCGCCCGCTCTTTCCCTTTTCATCGTGAGCTGTTCGAGGCGATTGCAGCCAAGGACCCCGATGCCGCCCGAGCCAAGACCCTCGCGATCCTCGCCATCGTGGAGGAAGATATCAAGGACATGATCAAATGAGCCCACCTGTCGATCCGCTGGCACGTGCCATGGCCATCCTCGCTCACGACGGGGACCATGCCTACGAGGCAGTCGTGCCGCCGATCGCCCAGACCTCCCTCTTCACCTTCGGCTCCTATGCAGAGATGGAGGCGACCTATCGCGGCGAGAAGGTTCGTCCCACCTATACGCGGGGCCTCAATCCGACGGTTCGTCTGTTCGAGGAGAAGATGGCCGCCCTGGAATGCGGCGAGGATGCCATCGGATTTGCCAGCGGCATGGCGGCGATCTCTTCTACCGTCCTGGCCTTCATTCGGCCCGGCGATCGGATCCTGTGCGTCGAGCATGTCTATCCCGACGCCTATCGTCTCTTCCAGACCTATCTCAAGGGTATGAACGTGACGGTCGATTATGTGGACGGTCGCGATCTCGATGCGGTGCGGCGCGCTCTACCCGGCGCACGTCTCTTCTACATGGAAAGCCCGACCAGCTGGCTCATGCATGTCCATGATGTCGCCACGATGGCAAAGATGGCCCGCGAGTACGGCGCGATCTCCATCATCGACAACAGCTGGGCGAGTCCGATCTTTCAGCAGCCGCTCACTCTCGGCGTGGACCTCGTGCTGCACTCCGCCTCGAAATATATCGGCGGTCATAGCGATGTGGTGGCGGGCGTGGTGGTCGGCTCAAAGGCCCTGATCGGGGAGATTCGTTCTCGCATCTACCCCTATCTCGGTGGCAAGCTGTCTCCCTTCGATGCCTGGCTCCTCCTGCGTGGCCTGCGGACGCTGCCGATCCGCATGCGGGCCCATGAGGCCGCCGGGCTCCACGTTGCGCGCCAACTCGCCGAGCGTCCCGACGTGGTCGCGGTCCATCATCCTGGTCTCGGCAATGCCCTGCCCGACGGGCTACAGGGGACGTCCGGTCTCTTCTCATTCGAGTTCGACGGCAGTGTTGATATTCCGAGATTCGCCGACGCCCTGCGCTTCTTCAAACTCGGCGTGAGCTGGGGCGGACACGAGAGCCTCGTGGTTCCGGCGCAGGTGGTGCGTGTGCAGGCCGCCGGTCCTAACTCGGCGACTGATTTCGGCGTATCGGAACGCATCGTGCGCCTCCATGTGGGCCTTGAGGGCCAGGACGCGCTGGTTGCCGATCTCTTCCAGGCCATCAGGGAGGCGAAAATGACCTGACATGAACCTTCACATAGGAGCGGTCGAACATCTTCGCGACGAACAAGACAGAGGGAAGACCATGATCCAACGCCTATTGCTCGCCACTGCGCTCGCCACCGTCTTTGCCGGCAGCGCTCTCGCCCAAACAACCCTGAAACTCACCGAAGTCATCACCAGCCCCGAGCGCACGGAGACGCTGAAGGGCATCGTGAAGAGCTTTGAGGATGCCAATCCCGGTGTCAAAGTGGAGATCACGTCCCTGCCATGGGGGCAAGCGTTTGAGAAATTTGCCACCATGGTGTCTGCCGGCGACACGCCCGACGTGGTCGAGATGCCGGACCGCTGGCTGTCGCTTTACGCCAACAATGGCGCGCTGGAGAGCCTCGAGCCCTACCTGAAGACATGGCCGAACACCGCTGGGCTCACAGACAAGGCCCTGGAGGTCGGACGAACCGTCAAGAACACGGCCTATATGCTGCCTTACGGCTTTTACCTGCGCGCGATGTTCTACAACAAAAAGCTCTTCGAGCAGGCGGGTGTGAAAGAACCCCCGAAGACCCTTGAGGAATTCGAGGATGTGTCGAAGAAAGTCTCTGCCGTTCCGGGCAAATACGGCTACTGCCTGCGCGGCGGGCCCGGTGGCCTCAATGGATGGGTGATGTTCGGCGCCACCATGGCGGGCGACAACACCTTCTTCAAGCAGGACGGAACCTCCACTTTCGCCGACGAGGGCTGGGTGAAGGGAGTCACGTATCTCACGGATCTCTACAAGAAGGGCTATGCGCCGAAGGATAGCGTCAACTGGGGCTTCAATGAGATCGTGGCGGGCTTCTATTCCAGCACCTGCGCGATGCTCGACCAGGATCCGGATGCGCTCATCGCCATTGCCGAACGCATGAAGCCCGATGAGTACGGCGTGGCGCCGTTCCCGAAGGGCCCGGCCGGCAAGGCCTTCCCGACCATCGGCTATGCCGGCTGGTCGATGTTCGCCAACAGTAGGAACAAGGAGCTGTCCTGGAAGCTCATCTCGGCGCTTGCGAGCCCGGACGGCAACATTGCGTGGAACAAGAGGACGGGTGCGCTGCCGATCTACAAGTCCGCCGAGACCGATCCATTCTATTCCGGCCCGCAGTTCAAGGGCTGGTTCGAAGAATTGGCGGATAAGAACGTTGTGCCGACCATCATGCCGACCTACCTGCAGGAATTCGCTTTCTTTGCTGATTCGCTCGCAGTGAAGACGAGCCAGCAGGCGCTCCTCGGACAGATCGCCCCGAAGGACATGGCGGCACAATGGGCCGACTACATGACCAAGGCGCAGAAGAAATATCTCGCGTCGAAAAAGTAAGTCTGGGACGGCGCGGCAGCCTGTGCCGCGCCGTTCAGCTCTGATTGTTCCAGGAGGGCCGCATGTCCACGATGTCCTTCGTCGAGGAGGCCACGCATCCGCAGCGCACGCCGTTACGCAGGCTCGCACTGAAGGCAGAGCCTTATCTCTATATCGCTCCCTCCGTGATCCTGATCGCGACCATCATGCTCGTGCCGCTCGTGATCGGTCTGTCCTATTCCTTCCGCGACATGCAACTGCTTAATCCCTTCAGCGGCGGCTTTGTGGGGACGGAGCATTTCGAGGCCCTCTGGACCGATTCGGCGTTCTGGCATGCAATGCGAAACACGCTGGTCTGGACCTTCGCGTCCGTTGCGCTCCAATTTGCCTTCGGTTTGGTGCTGGCACTACTCTTGAACAATGCGTTTCCAGGGCGGGGTGTCGTACAGGCGCTGGTCTTTCTGCCTTGGGCAGTGCCGACTTTCCTGTCCGGGCTCAACTGGGCTTGGCTGTTCAACCCGGTGGTCGGTCCGCTGCCGCACTGGATGGCGGCTGTCGGCATTCTCTCCAGCCCAGAGAACATTCTGTCCGATCCGGACCTCGCGATCTGGGGGCCGATCATCGCCAATGTCTGGTGGGGCATTCCATTCTTCGCCATCACGCTGCTCGCCGCGCTCCAGTCCATTCCGCAGGACATTTATGAGGCAGCATCCATCGATGGGGCGGGTGCGTGGCGGTGCTTTACCGACATCACCATCCCATTCCTGGCTCCGACGATTGCCATCGCGGTGCTGTTGCGGACCGTCTGGATCGCCAATTTTGCCGATCTGATCATCGTCATGACCAACGGCGGCCCGGCCGACAGCACGCAGATCGTGTCGAGCTACATCTTCACCCAGGCCTTCCGACGGCTCGATTTCGGCTATGCCTCCGCGGTGGCAGTGGTCCTTCTGGTTCTACTCCTCGCCTATTCCTTCGTGATCATCCTGCTCCGTCAGGCCTTGCTGAGACGATGAGGACGTGCCTGTGAAATCCTCCACGCGCAATACCTCCTACTGGATCCTGCATTACGGGCTGCTTGCCATTTATGTGACCTTCGCCCTGTTTCCCCTCTACTGGCTGCTCAAGGTCTCAGTTACACCTAATGACCTTCTCTATAGCGAGGGCATCCGGTTCTGGCCGTCGCGCACGTCGCTTAACCATTATGCCTTCGTGCTCGCCCACAGCGATTTTCCGCTCTTCTTCAAGAACAGTCTCATCGTTTCGGGTGGCACCGCCGTCGTGGTGACGCTCGTCGCTGCCTTCTCTGGCTATGCCATGTCCCGCTTCAGCTTTCGCGGCAAGATGTGGCTGGTGGGTTTGATGCTTGTCACGCAGATGTTCCCGCTCGTCATGCTGGTGGCGCCGATCTTCAAGCTCTTCTCGCCGCTCGGGCTGACGAACAGCCTGACCGGTCTGGTCATCGTCTACACCGCATTCAACATTCCATTCGCAACCTTCCTGATGCAGTCCTTCTTCGATGGCATTCCGAGGGATCTGGAGGAAGCCGCGATGATCGACGGCGCATCGCGCTTCCGCGCCTTTCGGCAGATCATTCTCCCGCTGACGCTCCCGGGTGTCGCCGCCACCCTCGGCTTCGTGTTCACGGCCGCCTGGAGCGAATTGCTCTTCGCCCTGATGCTGGTGTCAAAGGCTGAGGCCAGCACGTTTCCGGTGGGGCTCCTGAGCTTCGTATCGAAGTTCTCCGTCGATTTCGGACAGATGATGGCGGCAGGTATTCTGGCGCTAATCCCCGCCTGCCTCTTCTTCCTCCTCATCCAGCGTTATCTCGTCCAGGGCCTCACGGCTGGTGCGGTCAAAGGCTAAGGGATCCCGTCATGGCTTCGATCGATATTCAGGGTGTCCGCAAGACCTATGGGGTGGTGCCCGTCCTTCACAATATCGACTTGTCAATTCACGATGGGGAGTTCGTTGTCCTAGTCGGGCCCTCGGGCTGTGGCAAGTCCACGCTTCTGCGCATGATCGCCGGGCTCGAGGGTATCACCAGCGGCGCGATCCGCATCGGTGGGCAGGTGGTCAACGAGCTTGCACCCAAGGACCGGGACATTGCCATGGTGTTCCAGTCCTATGCCCTGTACCCGCACATGACCGTCCGAGACAACATGAACTACAGCCTGAGGCTCCGTGGTACGCCGGCGGACCGTATGGTCAGCGTCATCTCTGCGGCCGCCCACAAGCTCGGACTGGATACCTTGCTGGATCGTAAGCCCCGGACACTGTCCGGAGGGCAGCGCCAGCGCGTCGCCATGGGGCGTTCGATCGTGCGCCAGCCGAAAGCTTTTTTATTCGATGAACCCTTGTCGAATCTCGATGCGCGTCTCCGCGAACAGATGCGTGTCGAAATCAAGAAGTTGCATCGCGACCTGGGGACGACATCGATCTACGTCACCCATGACCAGGTGGAGGCTATGACCCTGGCAGATCGTATCGTCGCCATGAACGGAGGCGTCATCCAGCAGGTCGGTACGCCGCTCGATCTTTACGAGCGCCCAGCCAACCTCTTCGTCGCGGGCTTCATTGGCTCCCCCGCCATCAACATTCTTGATGGTGTCCTCCGCCGTGACGGGGAACATACGGCTATCGAGTTCGGCTCGGGCGAGAGGGTGTCTGTCGTCTCCCGAATCCCGGGACAGGATAACCAGATCGTGAAAGTGGGGATACGTCCGGAGGACGTCAGGATAACGGACCAAAAAGAGGGGGCGCTTACGGGACAGGTCGAACTCGTGGAGCCGATGGGGCTGGGAACCATCGTTCACATCGGAACAAATCATGGTACGTTGAAGGTATTCGTGCTGGAGCGGCGTGACCATGGGGTCGATGCGCGTGTATCCTACACGTTACCTGCCGCCAAAATACACATTTTCGATGCGGCGACAGGTGAGAGACTGTCAGAATAGTTCACCGGTTGGCACTGCTCCACTTTTGCGCTGGCCCTTTAACCGGTTGGGTTGACGATATCCTCATGCCTCCCGGCGGATGGAGAAGCGTCAGATACCAGTCCCCTTCACCTTGGTGACCATCTCCCAGTTGTCTCCAGCGGCGATGATGCATGTCTTGCCGTCAGTCGCTGTCATCACCATTGACCACGAGCCGGACGAAGAGGCGAAGACTTCCAGAACCTGCCCTGACTGTGCCAAGCCGATCCCGACAGGGCTTTCCTTGTACTGATCGGACAACAGCTCCACGAGTTTCTCTCGGGTAGCACATACCACCTGAGCGTGAGCGGACGAGGGCCCGAATGCAACCAAGCCACCAAGCACGGAGATCACAGCAAGGGAACGGCTGGTCGACACGTAGCGCGGACAAGCAACAACCCTAACTGGAACCGGCTGCCGAACAATGAGGAGCGTCTTGAGCCAGTGAGCCACCTTGGGGATGGAGATCAGGCGAAGGGTCTTCAAGTTCATCGAAACCTCCTGTTACTGATTCCAAGCGTCGCATATGGCCTCACGACTTGCTGTGACGAGCGTCACACAACCTCTTCTGGTGGTTCTGTCGCAACTCGTTCTTTCCTATCGCCGGGCAACGACCTTGCCGGGAGACAGACGCAGGATGTTCAAGCGGCTGGCAATGGTATCGTCATTCGAACGAGGTGAGATTGGATGTTGCCTTATGAAGGCCATGTCAGATTGGCACGGAGCTGACCCAGCTGGGCGAAGCGCTCCGGTAAAGCTCTCCGGCCGGGCCCGCTACCGTGCCCCGCTACCGTGCCAGGGGACAACACCTCATCCATAGCATCTGTTTGTGGCCTGAATTGGCGCGATCTGGCGAACTAGTGTCGCTTACTGTCCCGACAACCCGCTCGATCCTGATACCAGCCCTGTCAGGAATGCAATTGTTCCAACCCTGTCCAAAGTCCGACCATCGGGCTGATCTGATTCCTGCGCGCCACTCCTATCCTGGAGAGAAAGGGAACAGACCGTTCGTTGACAGGGAGGAACATACGATGAGGACGCTGACCCGAACCGCACGTCTCGTGCCCTACATCAGTGCTCTGCTTGCGAGCACGGCCATTCCGGCCTGGGCCGAGATGTCGAGTGCGGCCCGGACAAGTTCACACGAGGTACAGGGGCTCCAGCAGCCCGCCGAGCTGATCGTCGATCAATGGGGCATCCCGCATATCTATGCCGGCAGCACCCGCGACGCGATCTTTTTACAGGGCTACAATGCGGCACGCGACCGGCTCTGGCAGATCGATCTCTGGCGCAAGCGCGGCCTGGGCCTGCTCGCGAAGGACTTCGGCCCCAGCTACGTCGCACAGGACCGGGCGACTCGGCTGTTCCTCTATCGCGGTGACATGAATCAAGAATGGGCCGCCTATGGTCCTGATGCAAAGAACTATACGGAAGCGTTCGTGGCCGGCATCAATGCCTTTGTCGACGAGGCGCGTAGCGGTCGCAGGCCTGTTCCGGTCGAATTTCGAGTAGCCGGAACGATGCCCGATCGCTGGACGCCCGAAGATGTCGTGCGCATCCGAAGCCATAGTCTCACCCGCAATGTTGCATCTGAGGTGTCACGGGCGCGCGTGGCTTGCGCAGCCGGGCTCGAGGCCGATCGTTTCCGGCGCAAGATCGAACCTGACTGGACCACCAAGATGCCTGATGGTCTCGACCCTTGTTCGATCCCACGCGAGGTGCTGAACGACTATCAGCTTGCAACGCGCGATGTCACCTTTGCAAAGCCGGGACAGCAGCGCACTTCAATTGATCCCGACAAGTTCCTCGCCGAGGCGGATGATCGTGTGAGCACCATCGGCTCGAACAACTGGACCATTGCGCCCAGTCGCACGGCGACAGGCCGTCCGATCCTGGCCAATGATCCGCACCGGGCGCATAGCGTGCCGTCGCTGCGCTATATCGTGCACCTCAACTCACCCGAACTCTCGGTGATCGGTGCCGGAGAGCCGGCACTCCCTGGCATCTCTATCGGGCACAATGGCCAGATCGCCTTTGGCCTGACCATCTTTGCCATCGATCAGGAGGATCTCTTCGTCTACGAGCTCAATCCGGGCAATCCCAACCAGTACCGCTACCGCGACGGCTGGGAGGATATCAGGGTTGTGCGCGAGACGATCGAGGTGAAAGGCGAAACGCCACGCGAGGTCGAACTCCGCTTCACGCGACATGGCCCCATCCTGCATGCTGATCCGGCACAGCGCCGAGCGTTCGCTATGCGCTCCGTCTGGTTCGAGCCCGGCACCTCGGCCTATTTCAACTCGGCGGAGTACATGACCGCCAAGGATTGGAACGGCTTCAAGAAAGCCATGGCGAATTGGGGCGCCCCCTCCGAGAACCAGGTCTATGCCGACGCCTCGGGCAACATCGGCTGGATTGTCGGTGGCCGCTCGCCGCTGCGCCCGAATTGGGATGGTCTCATGCCGGTTCCCGGCGACGGCCGCTACGAGTGGTCCGGGTTCCTGAAAGGCGAGGAACTGCCGCAGGTCTATAATCCGGAAAGCGGTTGGTTCGCCACCGCGAACGAAATGAACCTTCCAGCCGGCTATCCGGTGGCCGAGCGCAAGGTTGGCTTCGAATGGTCGGATCCCTCGCGCATCACCCGTATCAAGGAAGTTCTTGCATCGAAGGAGAAGATCACGCTTGCCGACGCCATGGCTCTGCAGACGGACGATTACACCGTCAACGGACGTCGGCTGGTCAAGCTGCTTGAGCCGATAGCATCCGAAGATCCTATGCTCGCTGAGGGGTTAAGACTGCTCAAGCAATGGGATCATCGCGCTTCGGCGGACAGTGCCGCCGCAGCTCTGTTTGAGGTCTGGATGACGAAGCATCTCGGGCGCGCTCTGACTGCGAAGGCGATTCCTGAACCAGCCCGCGCGGCCCTCGGCACGAGCGACATCGCGGCGGTCGTCGATTACCTTGGGAACCCTGACAAGGCTCTTGGCCCTGATCCAATCGTAGCCCGCCAGCAGATCCTGCTCGAAAGCCTGGGGAGCGCCATGAACGAGGTGCGCCAAGCGCTCGGTCCGGACACCTCGAACTGGACCTGGGGCAAGCTGCATCACGCGCAGTTCGAGCACGCCCTGGCTCCCCTGGCGGACGATCCAACCCGCGCTCAGATGATGGTGGGCCGGCTGGCGATGGGCGGCTCCGCCTTCAGCCCCCGTGCAGCGTCCTACCGCTCGTCCGACTTCCGCGTGACAGCGGGCGCATCCTTCCGGATGGTTCTGGATGTCGGCAACTGGGACCAGAGCGTGACCATCAGCACTCCCGGTCAGTCGGGCAATCCGTTCAGCGCCCACTACCGCGACTTGGCTCCACTCTGGACGGCCGGCGACTATGTACCGCTCGTTTACTCGCGCGCGGCCGTCGAGCGGGCGGCCCGCGATGTCACCAAGCTGGTCCCGGCCCGCTAACAATTCTCACCTCCGCTGCTCTGTTGATTCAGAGCAGCGGGTTTGTTTCGTCGGGAGAGATCCTGAGCAGCCGCCCGTGCGGCATGGCCGGGCGTATGCAAAAAACCAGCAGCTCAGTCGGCTTTGTGAGAGTGGGCAATCTGAATAACTTCGGTGACATGTCCCCGTCGTAGGGCCTCAATTGGTGACGTGCCACCGAGGGCAGGATCCGCGGTGAGCAGCCACTCGAGGCGCATCCATGGCGAGCGGATCGGCATGGAGCGGAGCGCATCGGACAGTCCTGACACCATGCCGCCGATCTCGAGCTGACATGCCGGATAGGCGGTGCCACCCGGGAGAGGCAGGGCAATGACCGCGCCCTCGGCTGCCAGCTCCTGCAACGTGACGACATCCATGCCGAGCATGCGGGCCGCATCGGGCGCACTGAGGGTGCCACCCGCTCTGCGGAGAAGATCGGCTTTGATATCTTCCGTTCTCACGCTCGTGCTCCTGACTGACGATGGGAAGGATATCACGAGCAGGGCAGCATAAGGAATCGTGGAGCGATCATGCCGCACAGGAGTGGTCCTCGCTGGCTGGGCCAATCATCGTGTGGCGGGCTCCGGAGCTTCCTGCCCGTAGCGCCCGGGACTGGTGATTGTCTGCCGGCGGGGTAACACCTGATTGCAGTCGTAATCTGTCTTCTCTCCTGCATCATCGTCGCGCTCGGGTGCGCGAAGATCCGCTCTCCGTCTCCCGGGAATCCAGGTCGCTGCCGGTGAAGCCGTGCCAATGGCTCGCCGCATCCATTCCTAGCGGAGGAGACATCCAATGACACCGACGACAGCGATATCTCCCGAGAAGATTCTCCAACTCGGGAGCGCCTTCTGGGCCTCCAAGACGCTTCTCAGTGCCGTGGAGCTAGGGATCTTTACGAAGCTTGCTGAGAGCGGACCGCTCGAGGTCGCGCAGGTCCGCGATGCGCTGGGCTTGCACGAGCGCAGCGCCCACGATTTCCTGGATGCGCTGGTGGCCCTCGGCATGCTCCAGCGGGATCCGGATGGACGCTACACGAACACACCCGAAACAGACCTCTACCTCGACCGCAACAAGCCCTCGTATGTCGGGGGCATGCTCGAGATGATGAACGGGCGGCTCTACCGGTTCTGGGGCAATCTTACCGAGGCGCTCAGGACCGGTCTGCCACAGAACGAGATCCGGCACGGGGAGCCTGACCTGTTCGCGGCTATCTATGCGGAGCCCGCACGCCTGGAACTGTTCCTCAGTGCCATGACGGGCCTAAGCCTGCCCACCGCACGGGCGATCGCAAACGCTTTCCCTTGGGCCGAGTATCGCACCTTTGCCGATGTTGGTTGCGCCCAGGGTGGCCTGACCGTGGAGATTGCCCGCGCTCATCCTCACCTGACCGGCTACGGCTTCGATCTCCCCGCCGTGCAACCGGTATTCGAGCGGTATGTGGCACAACAGGGGCTCGACCAGCGCTTGACCTTCCAGGCTGGCGATTTCTTCAAAGACCCTCTTCCCGGTGTCGATGTTCTCGTGATGGGCCATATCCTTCACGATTGGGGTCTCCAGGAAAAGAAGCTGCTCCTGCGGAAGGCCCACGAGGCGCTGCCCAAGGGAGGTGCGCTCATCGCCTACGACGCCATGATCGATGATGGACGCCGCGAAAATGCGTTCGGTCTGCTCATGAGCCTGAACATGCTCATCGAGACTCCTGCCGGCTTCGACTACACCGGTGCGGACTGCCGAAACTGGATGGAGGAGGCCGGCTTTCAGGATGTGCAGATCCGGCCGTTGCAAGGCCCCTATTCGGCTGCAATCGGGCGGAAGTAGAGGGGTGCGCAAGGTCTGTTCAACAAGCCTCGGAGAGTGTGGTCAAACTCCATCTTTCCCATGATGGGTATGGCGATCAAATAAGGGCCCAAGTCTACCGTTCTTTGCTTGCTAGAGCATCGGACCCAAAAGTGGATTTGCACTTTTGGGATCCATCCGATGCCTCGTACTTTAATGTGCGCATCGTCTAGTGCGGAAAACCGGATCCACTTTTCACTAGCGCGGCCCTTCGAGCCCGCACGATGCGCTAGACCTCAAGATGGAAATGGAATAGGCGGGCGACCGTCACGCGGGGCAGGTGGACAGCCTCAAGTCGGACGAGGCCAGCATACAAGACTGCTCCGAGCGAAGGCCCCACCATGTAGATCCAGGGGTCTATGGGTATATTGGCCACAAGAGCCGGTCCAAACGAGCGCGCTGGGTTTGCACTTGCACCGGAGATGGGAGCCTCCAGCCATACCAGGATCGAGAGGACGGCAGGCATGACGAGTGGGGTGAAGCGCTGTGTGCGAGGATGGGCCGCCGTGGTGAGGATGGCAAGAATGAGCAGAAACGTCACTCCAGCTTCGCCTAGCATGGCTGCCCAGGCGGGGACTTCTGGTCCCGGCTGCGTCGCGCCGAACGCAACGCTTTGCCCCATGGATCCCCAAGCCAGGAGAGGCATGGCACCAACCACGCTGCCGGCCAACTGGGCCAGGATGTAAAGAGCCGCATCGCGCCACGCCAATTTGCCCTCCAGCCAAAATGCAAGCGTTACGGCAGGGTTGATGTGCGCACCGCTGATCCGACCGATGGGCGAGACTGCAATCAGGGCGCCGACCGATCCGAACAATCCTCCCGTCAGAAACAAGCGCAATCCTTCGGTAGGGATCAGCCTCGATCCCGGACTGCCCTGCCCGAACATGAGGATGACGACAGACATTCCGAGTAGCACCAGCAAGCCCGTGCCGATGAACTCGGCCACATACAGAGCAGGATGTAGCCGACCAGGAGGAAAGGGAGCGCCATGAAGTGGCTTGTCTTGGGCGGGCCGCACGGGCACGCGTTCATCCCGCATGATCGGTCATCGTCTGCGATGCCGTAGTGCCGCGGCGCAGGTCCTGAGCCGCTTCCTGCTGGGATATAGCTTGCGCACTGCCGGATTGGCTCGGCTGAATGATCGGAAGCGTGAGGCATACGCTCTGCGTCGGCAGAACCCTGCGCCATCTCTGGATCAGTTGCTGATAGGCCTTGCCGACAGGCCGGATATTGCGATCCAGATCATAAAGGCCAAGGGGATTCACTCGGCCATTGTCTTCACGCAAGGCCGTGTCCCAATCGACTTGATCCGTCAGCGAGTACCAAGTGAATCCGACGATAGGAACTCCGCTGTTGCGGACCCGCAGGACGTTGGCCCACTCCTTCCGCAACCAGATTGCCGCTTCATCACCGTTGGCACCCTGTGCCAAGTTCGTCTCGGTGTGCATGACCGGAAGTCGGTAGCGGTCGTAATATTGTCGGGTGATCTCGGCGTATCCGAAGATTTCTCCGGCCGCCCAGGTTCGCCCATCGGGCGCGACCCGATGTTCGTTCGTGATGTAGTAGTCGTTCCCCATGATGCAGTGCTGCCGCAGATGGTGCGTCAGAAAGAACAGGTACTCGTCGCGCGTCATTCCATTGTCCAGAAGGAACTGGTACATCTCGGAGTCGACCTGGCGACCGTAGTTGAGATCGAGGGAGAGGAACCGGCGTGCGTTCAGGGTCTCGGCGTTCCCGATCGCGTCGGGCTCGTCAGCATGGAAGTATTCAGACGACTCACTTTGAATGAAGATCGCATCGGGGCGGATCTCGAGGATTGCCGCCATGGCCAGGACATTCGCCTTCACGATGTGCTTGAGCGCCGTTACGAAGGCTGTGTCGTTGGCAAGCTGCTCATTCCACCAGCCATACGCCGCCGAGAAGGTGGCACAGACGAACATCTCGTTCACGGGTGTATAGAGCTGCACCCATGGAAATCGTTGCGCAAAGGCGCTGGCGTACTCGGCGAACAGGGTCGGAAAATCGGGGTTTTGGAAATTGCCGATCCAGTCCGGCACTCCGAAATGGCAGAGATCGACGATGGGGACGACGTCGAGGGTCTTGAGTACACCGAATGTCTCGTCCGGAAAGCTCCAGTCATATCGGTCGTGACCGAGCCAGACGCGGTGGATCGGCGGCCCGTAGCGCAGGTAGCGGATGTCGAGTTCCTGAAGGAGTTCGAAATCCCTCCGCCAGTGCGTGTAGTGGCCGCACTTGTCCATCTCGTCGACGCGGGCGCTGCCGTTCTTGATCGTCGGATAGCTGTTCTCGATACCGGTCGCAAACATGAACCAGGGAGCTGCCATCGCGGGCCTCCAAGCAGGGCCCACCAAAGCCCCTCGATCAAAGGGGTCAGGCGAACTCGCCCGACCGACGCAGGATACTGGCCTCTCATGAAATCATACGTTGATTGCGGGCCACCGCAAAGGCGCGCAGCAGTGGCCGGCTGCCTCAAATGGCGTACTCCGACCGATAGAGAGGTCGAGCGAGAGCTCAACCAGCTGCGCCTCCTGTCACAGGCGGGGGGGCCCGCTCCCGGTACGGAGGCACCTCCGGGCGACGAAGCTCCGGATCGCCATCCCGACCTCTTGCGCAGCCTCAAGCGGGAGGAGATGTCCGGCTCCCGCAATCTCGATATGGGTGGCGTCGACCAGGCGGGACATGACCTCGGCAGCGATCACATGGGGCGGAATGATCGGGTCATCGCTCCCGCCCAGCACCAGAACTGGGCAGGCAACTCGCTTGGCTTGCGCCGTAATGTCCTCGCGGCTGCCCTGCGCGAGCCACCAGCGCCAGGCCTCGGGCGAGGTCAGGAGATTGTCTTCAATGCAGATCGCGACGTCTCCTGCCAGGATGGGGCGCCGCGTGATCGTGCGAATGGTTCGCTCCGCCGATGTCTGGTCGCCATGCGTTGCGAGCAGGCGGGTTCGTTCTTTCTCGTCCATCGGTTCAGGCGAGGGAGGTGAGGGAGCGACAAGAACGAGTCCTGCCAGCTCCGAAGGGTTCGCGGCCGCGCACGAGAGCGCTAGCTTGCCTCCCATTGAATGGCCAACCAGAACGTAGCTCTCAAGACGAAGCTCACCGATGAACTGAGCGACCGCCTGGGCCACCGAGTGCACGCTGTAGGCGGGCAGCGGCGCCGAACGACCGAAGCCGGGCAGGTCGATGCACAGGCATCGGCTGCTGCTCGATAGCTCTCCGGCAACATGGACCCATGACCGCAGGGAGCCGGCAAAATAGTGAAGGAAGATCAAGGCAGGGGATCCGCCGCCTTGATCTTCGAGGTGAAGCGCAGATTCGCTCATGCTCCCACCGCCATTCATGCAAGCCCTCGTGCCGTCCTATCGCTCTGATAGGACCGACAGAACGGCGGGGGCCCACGAAGAGTGGATCATTTGCGGTGCACAGCCAACGGCTATTGCGTGGAGGCGTTTCGGCCCGGTCGCTTCCAGAAGAAGATCAAAAGTCTAGTTCGGCATATGAGCAGACCGTCAATGGCCACGATTCAGGCCTTTTTGACCGAACGCGGAAATTTCGGAACGTAAGAGCGCGCGCGACGACAACATATCGGAGGCGTTGCTGGGAGCAAGTTGGGATCTCGTCCATAGGCGCGCCAGCGCCGAAGAGCACGTTGTGCTATAAGAGTAATAATCGCGTCCATCGGCGGAGGACTCTGCTATGATGATGACCCCTTGCCGGAGCTGTCGAGCCGTGCTGGCCGTCTCGCCCGCAAAGCCACGAGCCTTCGATGCCGTGGGCATCATGCTGCCACTCTTGCTCGCCGTAGCGCTGGCCGTTCTAGCCAGTCAGGATGTCGCGAAGGCTGCGGAACCGTCAGAATCTGGACCAGCATTAGGGACGCGGATCCAGGCGCTGATCCCGGAAATCGAGACCTATGCTGAAGGCGGGATGAAGGCCTTCGACTTGCCCGGTCTCGCCCTCGGGATCGTCGCCAATGATCGTCTCGTTTACGGCAAGGGTTTTGGCGTACGAAGCAAGGCCGGTGGGGGGCCGGTCGATACGCGCACGGTCTTCCAGATCGGCTCGACCACCAAGGCCTTTCTCGCTACGACCCTGGCCATCATGGTCGATCGCGGCAAGCTGCGCTGGGACGACCGCGTCGTCGATCTCGATCCGGAATTTCAGCTCAAGGATCCTTGGGTGACGCGAGAGTTTCGCGTCTTCGACCTGCTTGCTCAGCGGTCCGGACTACCGCCCTACGCCAACGACGCACTCGGGCTGTTGGGTCTCGCCGAGCCGGCATTGATCCGTTCCCTCCGCTATGTCGAGCCGGCTTCAAGCTTCCGGTCGACCTTCGCCTATACCAACATCACCCATCTTTTGGCAGGCCGCGTTGTGGCGAAGGCTGCGGGCGCTGCCGACGGGGACACGGTTCTCCGTCAGGAGCTGCTCGAGCCCTTGGGGATGACAAACTCGTCCTACACGGCCGAAGCTATCGAAGCCGCGGCCAATCATGCACAGGGCCACCGTTGGACACCCGAGGGCACGATCGAGGTGCCGTTCACGCAACTTTTCCCGTACGATTTCGGTGGAGCCGGCGACATCAACTCCACCATCGACGATATGGCGCGCTGGGTTCGATTGCAGCTCGGTAATGGCACTTTCGAGGGGCACCGCATCGTCTCGCCGGAGAGCCTCGCCTTTACCCGCACGCCGAAAGTCGCGATCTCCGACAAGCTGTTCTACGCGCTGGGTTGGATCATCCAGCAGACGCCGAATGGCAACATCGTTTGGCATAACGGGGGAACGGCAGCCTTTGGTGCCTATGTCGGGATGGTGCCTGACAAAAATATCGGCGTGATCGTCCTCACTAACGAAACGAACGTCGGTTTCCCGGATGCAATCGGGCAGTGGATTCTGGACCTCATTCTTGGCAACGCCAAAGTGGATCATGTCGCTGATGCGTTGAAGGCGGCAAAAGCCAATTTCGGGACTGCCGCCAAGCTGTTTGCCAAGCCCGAGAATCCACGGCCATTCCCACCGCTCGCACCGCTGGCCGGGAGTTTCTCCAACCCAAGCTTCGGCAAGGCGGTGGTGGTAGTGGAAGGCGATGCGCTTGTCATGGAGCTCCAAGCGACAGGCGCGAAGCTGCGACTTGAGCCTTGGGATGGGGGTGTTTTCACGGCACGCGTCATGCCGAATGGCCGGTTTGCGGCGATGGCCGACAATCTTGGTCCTCTGCCGAACGGTTTCGTTCAGTTTCAGATCGATAAGAATGCCAAGCTTAATTTGCTCCGCCTCTCCTTCGATGACGGACAGGCCTATGAGTTCCATCGCGAATAGCAACTAAGCGGACTCGTGGCAATAGCCCGACCTAGGTGTTTGATCCCGGGGTTTGATGGTGCATTCTTATCGCCGGAATGGAGGGATGCGCTATGGGCCAGGTTCTCCATGGGAGCGCCACAACGACAGAGGCAGTCCGTCGAGCAATACAGCAT